>NZ_JBHXQY010000077.1:0-31529 GCF_042716955.1 Nocardiopsis sp. NPDC058631
AAGTCTCCTTGCGCTGATGGTACTGCCCTGTGGTGGGGTGGGAGAGTAGGTCGCTGCCACGGTTTTTTGTTGGGGAGGGGGTTGCCTGTGATGGGCGGCCTCCTCCCTTTTTTTGTCGCCCGAGCTTGTGCGTTTGTGAAAATGCGTTGGTGAAAAATGGCGCCAGGGGGGTTGTGGGAGGACGGTCTCCCGGTGCCCCCGGATTTCGGGTCGGGGCACTGGACGCGCCTGTTTCGGCTGCTGAGAGAATTTCCGCATGACGAAGACAATCCCCGCCGAACTCCTGGCCGCAGCAGAGGACGCCAAGGGCTTCATGCCCACCGACGAGGGCACGGTCCTCTTCGAGGCGGCGGTGCGGTACTCCGCGGTCGGTCCCGTCGTGGAGATCGGCACCTACTGCGGTAAGTCCACCATCTTCCTCGGAGCCGCCGCTCGCGCCACAGGCACGAAGGTGCTCACCGTGGACCACCACCGGGGCTCGGAGGAGCACCAGGAGGGCTGGGAGTACCACGACGCCTCGCTCGTGGACCCGGCCACCGGCAGATTCGACACCCTTCCGCACTTTCGCCGCACGATCACCCGGGCGGGCCTGGACGACGAGGTCATCGCGGTGGTCGGCCGGTCCGTGGATGTCGCCGGCGTGTGGGGCACACCGCTGGGGATGGTGTTCATCGACGGCGGCCACAGCGAGGAGGCCGCCCAGAACGACTACGCGGGATGGAGCCCCCACGTCGCCGTCGGCGGTGCCCTCGTCATCCACGACGTGTTCCCCGACCCCGAGGACGGGGGGCGCCCGCCGCACAACATCTACCTCAGGGCCCTGGAGTCCGGACGGTTCAAGGAGGTTCGGGCCCTCGGCTCGATGCGCGTCCTCGAACGCGTCGCCTGAGCGTCCCGGGAAACTCAGGGGGCGCACGGAACTGTCGCGGTCATGAGAAAATGAGTGATTCGACGACTGACCCGACACACGCTCGCCGAGGGTTAGCCCTCGGTAAGAAGTGATGGCGTCGTAACGGATGCGGTCCCGACATGGTTACGGCCGGGTATCGTGGCGTGGAGGGCGGAGCGATGGCGGTGTTATTCCCCTCATTACCGCTTCAGTCCTGACTCGAACTGAACGATCAAGGGCACTCGCGCGTCAAACACAAGGACGGCACAGTGCCGGACGTGATTTGCCATGGGGGCGGGGAGCTGAGCGAGAGCACACACGGCGAAGGCGGGGCGGATGGACAGCGTCCCGAGAAGTACACGCCGGAGACAGAAGACACCTCTGCCGAAGAGCTGTCCAGCAAGAACATTTCTGAGAGTGGCAGGCCCGCCGCGCAGGGAGACCGGACCCCTGACGAGACCCCCGACGGAGACAACGGGGTGGGCGAGCAGCCGGAGCCGGAGTTCATCAATCCGATCACCTTCAAGACCAGCGGTACGTTCCTCCGGGACCGGATCGCGCAGAGTCTCGCGGAGCAGGGGTTCGACGACCCCGACGTGACGGCACGGCCGTCGGCCGCCGAGGCCGGCGCTGCCGCGCACGCGGACGACGCGGCAGGTGAGGCCGCCTCGCGGCGCGGGGACGAGGAGCCCGACGCCGGGGAGGCCCCCACCTCGGCGTTCGCGCACACCGAGTCCGCCGGATCCCCGGGCAACGACGCCGAGGACGGCCTCACCCCGAGGACCGAGGCCTTCCCCGCCCCGAAGACCGTGACGGACGGCGTCGGCGGTGGGGAGTCCTCCGGCTCCGCCGATGCTCCCGTCGACGTGATGGGGGACGCCGAACCGGTGACCCGGGACCTTCCGGCCATGTCCGACGGGCCGGGGGACACCGCACCGTTCACCGCGGCCGGGGACTCGCTCCCCGCACCTGAGGCCGTCGCCCCCGACAAGACCGAGGCGGAGAGGATCGACGAGTCCTCCGCCGCGGAGACCGCCGCACTCTGGCCCGCCCCGCGCCGCCTCTCGGACTACGTGACCGACGATCCCGACGCCGGCGATGGCCGGACCGAACACGGCTCCTCCGGCCCGGGAGCGCTCGGCGCCGCGGGAGCGGCTGCCGCGGCGGGAACCGCTGCGTCAGCAGACGGGGCCCCGAGTGGTTCCGGTGCGGTGCCCGGTGAGGGAAGCGGTGCGCCCGCGGGGCAGCAGGCGCGGCACGAGCCCTCCGGGGTGTCGGCCTCGCACGGTTCGGGCGGCCAGGGCGGCCCCAGCGGACCCGGAGGCCCCAAGGGGCCTGCGGGCCCCGGTGGTACGGGGCCCGGCGGCCCCAAGGGCCCCGGCGACCCGAAGGCAGCCAAGGGCAAGAAGGCCAAGAAGCCCCTGTGGTGGCGGATCCTCAGGGTCTTCCTCATCGTCACGGGCCTGTTCGTCATCATCGGCGCCGCCGTGTTCGCGTTCTTCTACACCACGGTCGAGGTGCCGGACGCGGCCAAGGCCGACGCCCTCGAACAGGGGTCGACCTTCTACTTCGGGGACGGTGAGACGGAGTTCGCCTACCGGGGCACCGACCGCGACCCCGTCACCTACGACGAGATGGTGGCGGGCGGCGACCACATCGTCGAGGCCGTGATCTCCGCCGAGGACCGCGGCTTCTGGGAGGAGCCCGGTGTGTCGGTCAGGGGAACGACCCGGGCCGTGTGGTCGACCGTCACCGGCCAGCAGGTCCAGGGCGGTTCCACGATCACCCAGCAGATGGTCCGCAACTACTACGAGGGTGTGAGCCGGGAGCAGACGGTCGCCAGGAAGATCCAGGAGATCATCATCTCCATCAAGGTCGACCAGAGCGAGTCCAAGGAGTGGGTGATGGAGCAGTACCTCAACACCATCTACTTCGGCCGCAACGCGTACGGCATCCAGGCGGCGGCCCAGGCGTACTACCACAAGGACGTCGACGAGCTCACGGCGGAGGAGGCGGCGTTTCTCTCCGCGGCGATCCAGCAGCCGACCCCCTTCGGCGAGGCCGACGTGGAGACCACCCCGGAGATGGAGCAGCGCTGGCGCTACGTCGTCAACGGCCTCGTCACCACCGAAGCCATCACCCAGGCCGAGGCCGACGCGATGGAGTTCCCCGCTCCCGAGGCGGAGAAGCCGCTGGAGGGCACCGACCTCAGCGGGTACCGGGGGTACATGTACGAGGCCGTGATGCGGGAGATGGCGGACCTCGGGTACTCCGAGGACCAGATCAACCGGCAGGGCTACTCCATCGTCACGACCTTCGACGAGGAGTTGATGGAGGCGGCCTACGAGACGGTCGAGGGCTCGCTCCCGCCGGACGTACTGCCCGAGGGCGTCAACGTCGGCCTCACCACGGTCGACCCGGCCACGGGTGAGGTCCTGGCCTTCTACGGCGGCCACGACTACTACGAGAACCAGTACGACAGCGGACTGCTGGGCGGGGCACAGGCCGGCTCGGCGTTCAAGCCCTACGTACTGGCCACCGCGCTGGAGGAGGGGTACAGCCTCCGCAGCATCGTCAACGGCAGCGGTCCGCGCAGCATCAACGGCTCCACGATCCAGAACGCCGGCAACGCTCCGGGCGGCCCCATGGACCTGGTCCAGGCCACCAGGGTCTCCAACAACCTCGGCTACATCGAGCTGACGATGGAGACCGGCTACGAGAACGTCCGGGACACCGCCTACGCCGCGGGGCTGCCCGACGGGAGCATCCTGGACAACCAGCTCGTGCCCACCATGGCACTGGGCGTCTCCACGGTCCGCCCGATCGACCAGGCCAGCGGCTACGCCACCTTCGCCAACGGTGGGGAGCACATCCAGGCGCACGTGGTCAAGGAGATCATCGACACCGAGGGCGAGGACCTGCGTCCCGAGATCGAGCGCAACCAGGCGTTGGAGGAGTCCACCGCGGCCGACGTCACCCACGCGCTCCGGCAGGTGGTCGAGGGCGGTACGGGTTCTTCGGCCAACTTCTACACGCACCCGGCGGCGGGCAAGACCGGCACCACCGACAACAGCGTCGCGGCCTGGTTCGTCGGGTACACGCCGCAGCTGTCCACGGCCGTGGGCGTGTACAACCAGAACAACCAGAGCTTCAGCATCCCCGGGCACGACATCTCCGGTGGCGGTGTGGCCGCACCCATCTGGCGCGACTACATGGCCAGGGCGATGGAGGGGCGCGAAGTGGTCCAGTTCCCGGAGCCGGCCTTCGCCGGATCGACCCAGTACTGGGCGCCGGACCCCTCCACCCAGGAGCCGGAGGCTCCTTCGGTGGAGGAGCAGCCGGAGCAGCCCAGCAACCCGGGGGCGCCTCCGGTGGAGGAGCAGCCGGAGCAGCCCAGCAACCCGGAGGTCCCCTCGGAACCGGGCGACCCGGGTATCCCGGAGCAGCCGGACCCGGGTGGCGGGGGTGAGGTCCCCCCGCCGGACGCGGGCGAGGAGACGCGCCGGTCCGACGAGTGGGACATCCCCTAGGACCGGGGACGCGGCCAGGCGAAGGCCACGCAGGAACACGGGGGAGCCCCGGCGGCACGCACCGCCGGGGCTCCCCCGTCGTCCTGCCGTCCCGCGCCGGTGGCGCCGCTACCGGACCGCGGGCTCCTCGTCCCAGGTGTGGAGGAACACCCGGGCTCCGGGCGTGGTCCCGGTGAGCGCGTCCACCGCCAGGATCACGGCGGCCGACGTCCAGGTGCTGCGCTCCACGGGCCAGCGCACCTGCTCGGCGAACTGGTAGCCGGTCCAGTAGACCCCGTCGTCGGGGTCGCGCAGGTGCTGCACGTCCCGCAGGATGCGAAGGCCCCCCTCGAAGTCGCCCACGGCGGCCAGGGTCAACACCAGCTCCGAGGACTCGGCCGCGGTCACCCACGGCTGGTCGCTCACGCAGCGCACTCCCAGGCCGGGCATGACGAAGATGTCCCAGCGCTCCCCGATGCGTTCCTTTGCGGCGGAGCCGCGGACGGCCCCTCCCAGGACCGGGTAGAACCAGTCCATCGAGAACCTGCTGCGGTCGGAGAACAGGTCCTCCCGCTCGTTGATCAGCACCGCCAGCCGGTCGGCGGCGGACGCCCACTCGGGGCGGTCACGGCCCAGGCGCGCGCCCAGGGCGACTCCGCACCGGAGGGCGTGGTACACGCTCGCGCACACCGTCAGGAGCGCGTGGTCGCCAGGGGAGCCGTCCTCCGAGCGGGCCCACAGGATCTCGCCGTGCTCGCCGCGCAACCCCAGGACGAAATCCAGGCCGCTCTCCACCACGGGCCAGGTCCGTTCGGCGAACTCGGCGTCCCCGGTGACGAGGAGGTGGTGGAACAGCCCCACCGCCGGGTAGGCGGCGTGATTGGCCTCGCGCAGATCCGTGACCGGCCTCCCCTGGCGGAACTTGGCGGGCCAGCCGCCGTCCGGGTGGCGGGACCGCTCCAGCCACAGGTAGGCGAGCCGTGCCGCCTCGGCGTGCTCGGGCACGCTCCGCCCGGTGACGGTCAGCGCCATGGCGCACTCCACGTGGTCCCACACGTCGGTGTGGCCACCGGGGAACCAGGGGATGGCGCCGTCGTCCTCCTGGCTGGACATCAGGTAGTGGGCGGAGCGGTGCAGTTGATCGGCGCTGAGCACACCGGGCAGGTGCAGGGGCGGGGCCGGAGGGACGGCCATCAGGCGGCGAGCGGTTTGCGCACGTACACGACCACGCTCTTGCCGATGACCGGGTTGAGGAGCCGTTCGGCGATCCGGGTCACCTTCGGGGCCTGGAGCATGTCCCACACCAGCAGGTCGTGGTAGGCCTTGGCGAGCGGGTGGCCGTCGTTGTCCGTGCCCACCGCGCACTTGATCCACCAGTACGGCGCATGCAGGGCGTGCGCGTGGTGGTGCGGGCCGATCTCGAAGCCGGTGGCCTTGAGCTTGGCCTCCAGTTCGGCGCGCGTGTAGATGCGGATGTGCCCGCCCTCGTTGGTGTGGTACTGCTCCGACAGAGCCCAGCAGAGGCGTTCGGGCAGGAAGCTCGGGACCGTCACCGCGGCGATGCCGCCCGGCCTGAGCACCCGGAACAGCTCCTTCATCCCGGCGGTGTCGTGGGGGATGTGCTCGAAGATCTCTGCCGCGACCACCCGGTCGAAGCTGCCGTCGTCGAAGGGCATGTCGAGGGCGTCGCCCTTGACGGTCTCGGCCTTGGCCTCCTCGGGAGCCTCGCCCTCGTGGCGCATCGCCGCGAACATCGTCTCGACCTCGGCGAGGTCGCCCACGTTCTGGTCGAAGGCCACGATGTCGGCACCGCGGCGGTAGATCTCGAAGGCGTGCCGGCCTCCGCCGCAGCCCAGGTCGAGAACGCGGTCGCCCGGTCCGACGGGGAACAGGTTGAAGTCGACGGTGATCAGTGGAGGCTCCCTAGGTGGTGCGGACGCGGTCGGTGGTGCGCGCGGCCCGCCGGTTCAGGCGCCGTTCGCGCGGGCCCGGGCTGGCGCGGGACGGGTGTCGTCGGCGGGGCGTCCGCCCCTGACGAGGTCGATGGTGGAGGAGTACCTCCGCGCGGTCAGCTCGGCGACCGCCCGCCAGGTGAAGCGCTCCTGCACGCGCTGCCAGGCGGCGGCGCCCATGCGTTCGCGTTCGGCGCCGTCGTCGAGCAGGGCGGCGAGCGCGTCCGCCAGGATCTCCGGGTCGCCCGGGGGGACGAGCCTTCCGGCGTCGCCGTCCGTACCCACCACCTCGGGCAGGGCGCCGGCGTGGCTGGCGACCAGGGGGGTGCCGCAGGCCATGGCCTCCACCGCGGGCAGGGAGAAGCCCTCGTAGAAGGACGGGACGACCGCGACCTGCGCGCTCGCGACCAGCTCGGCCAGCTCCGTGTCGTCGAGGCCGCTGACGAACTCGACGCGGTCGCGCAGGCTCAGCTCGTCCACCAGCTGGTCGGTGGGGCCGCCCGGTCTGGGCCTGCTGACGATGGTCAGGGTGACGTCGCGTTCGGTGGCGAGTTTGGCGGCGGCGCGCAGGAGGATCGCCACGCCCTTGAGGGGGCTGTCGGCACTGGCGGTGCACACGATGCGGCCGGGGACGCGCTCCAGTTCGGGGCGCGGGTGGAAGTAGCGGGTGTCCACGCCCAGCGGGGTGACCTCCATGGCGGCGGGGTCGACCCGGAACTCCCGGGCGATGTCGTCCGCCGAGGACTGGGAGGGGACCAGGATCGGGTCGAGTCTGCGGGCGACCCGGGCCTGCATGCGCACGAACCCGTACCAGCGGCGCTTGGAGAGCTTCTGGAGGCCCTTGGCCTCCTCCAGTTCGATCCGGCGGTCCACACTGATGGGGTGGTGGATGGTGGTGACCAGGGGGAGCCCGGCGGACTTGATGCCCAGCAGGCCCCAGCCCAGGGTCTGGTTGTCGTGGACGACGTCGAACTCGTCCAGGCGGCGGCGCAGCTCCCGGTTGGCGCGCAGGGAGTAGGTGAGGGGTTCGGGGAACCCGGCGGTCCACATGGTGGCGACCTCCAGGACGTCGATCCAGTCGCGCCATTGGCGCACGGGCGGTGCGACGAAGGGGTTGGCGTCGTTGTAGAGGTCCAGGGAGGGGATCTTCTCCAGGGTGACGCCCGCGTCCAGCACCGGGTAGGGCTGGCCCGAGAAGACGGTGACCTCGTGGCCCAGGGCGGCCAGCTCCCGTGACAGGTGGCGGACGTACACGCCCTGCCCTCCCACGTGCTGCTTGCTGCGGTAGGACAGCAGGGCGACGCGAAGGGGGCGGTCGGCGGAAGGCCGTGGGTCCGGTCCCGTGTTGTTGCCCGGCTGGGTCAAGAGTCCACCTCTTCGTTGGGTCGCTGGCCCGGTCGCCGCCGTGTGCCGCCGGTGCGCCGGGCGGGGTGGTCGCCGCCGTCGCGGACGCGCGTGTGCGCCGGTGACAGGCGTGAGCGCCCCATATGTTACTCGGCAGTTGGGTTCGAGGCGGCGTCGGGCTGGTTGGTAAGGGATCCTATGCCGGGCGCCGGGCCGGAGCTACGGCGACCCAGCGCGGCAGGTCGTCCGATCCGGATCGGACGGCGAGACCGCGTCTGCGGAGGAGCCGCAGGTGGGCGGCGGTCTCGGAGGCGGCCATGTGGCGGGCCTGGACGCGCATGTCGTCCCAGGCCCGCTTCCAGCCGAGGCGGGACGTGACCTCCCACAACGTGGCGGGGCCCTCGGTGAGGAGTTCGGCGATCTCCTCCAGGCGCTGCTCATGGTGGGTGGTGATCTCCTCCGAGCGGGCCGCGAGGCCGGTGAAGCGGCTCTCGTGTGAGGGAAGGCACATCAGCTGGTCGGCGTCGGGGAGGCGGCCCACGCGTGCCTGGGAGTCGAGGAACGCACCGAGGGGGTCGCCCTCCTCGGACAGGAGCGGGAACTGGCCGACGTGCGGCGTGATGCGGGGCAGGACGTGGTCTCCTGTGAACAGCCTTCCGCCGTCGGCCAGGTGCAGGCACAGGTGGCCGGGGCTGTGGCCGGGGGTCCACACGGCGCGCAGGTCGCGGCCGGGGAGGTCGACGGAGCCGCCGTCCCCGAGGGCGAGGTCGGGCACGGCCGAGGGTGTGAACAGGTGTGGTGTGCCCAGGAGGGTCCGGACGTCCTCGTCGGGGAACCCCGAGCGGCGCAGCTGGTCGGCGATCGCGGCGCGGCGGGCCTGCGCCGGGGCGGATCGCAGGTGCTCGGTGACGGCGATGTCGGCCGGGTGCATGGCGATCCAGGCGTCCGAGGCCCCGCGCAGGCGGCCGATCAGGCCGGAGTGGTCGGGGTGGAAGTGCGTGACGACGGCTCCCCGTACGTCCTCCACGGAGTGGCCGGTCTGTTCGAGGCCCCGGACGAGCGCCTCCCACGACTCGTCGTGGTCCCAGCCCGTGTCGATGAGGACCGGTCCGCCGGAGCCGGTCAGGACGTAGACGTAGGTGAAGCCGAGGGGGTTGCCGGGGATGGGCACCGGCAGGCTCCATACGCCGTCGCCGAGGTCCTCGACGGGGGGCAGGTCAGGCATGGGGCGACCTCTCACTAGAAACCGAATCCGGTTCGATTCTAGGATGTGGTCGTCCCGGGGGCGCGGCCGGAGGGCGCGGAGTCCCGGGTCGGGGCAAAGCCGGGCGCAAGGTCAAGGAAGCCCCTAAATAGAACATATTCTACAAAGCTTAATCGGCTTATCCGAAAACCCTGGCGCTCTCTTCGTATTGCTACTACTACGTCGGGCGATGAGGCGTGGATCATGGGCTTGAAGGACTGCGCGAGAGGGAAACCGTTAGATAACGTGTTCTTGTATGGCTGGGGTTCAGAGGAGCGTCAGCCGATTCCTGGCCCTCAGTGCCGTGGAGAGCGGTCAGCGTGTGGGCTGACGACGAAGGGGAGAGATCCTGTGGCGGTGCAGGCGCCGAGCGGAAGCATGTCGCGAAGTCAGACCCAGCGCCGAAAGCGCATCGTGCAGACAGCGGCGGCGCTGGCCGTCCGCGGCGGTGTCGAGGCCATGCAGATGCGGTCGGTCGCCGAGCGTGCGGGGGTCGCCCTCGGCACCCTGTACAGGTACTTCCCCTCGAAGATGGACCTCGTGGTGGCCGTGGTCACCGAGGAGCTCGACCTGCTGGAGGGCGGGATCGTCCGCCGCCCGCCCACCGCGGACGCCCCGGCCGAACGAGCCGTCGACGTCCTACTGCGCGCCACCCGGGGCCTGATGCGCGAGCCGGAGCTCGCCGACGCGCTCGTCCGGTCGCTCATCATGGCCGAGGTCAAGATCGAGCTCGACGTACGCATCTCCGACCTGGTGTGGCGCGTGGTCACCGGCAACCTGGAGGGCGCCGACACCACCGCCTCCGAGGAGGGGGCCGCCGTGGAGGTCGACCGGGCGGGTACCGGCTACGTCCTGATCAGCTCGCTCACCAGCGTGTGGATCTTCGAACTGGTCGAGGTGCTCAAGGGCCGGAGGGACGTCGACGAGGTCGAACGGCGGCTGCACACCGCCGCCGAGCACCTCCTCGTCTCCTTCTGACGCCCGCGCACCCGCACAGCCACGCGGGCGGTGGGGGCGGCGCCGGCGTCAGCCACCGCCGAAGAGCAGCCCCAGCAGCCCGTTGAGCAGCCCGCCGCCCCCGTCGCCGGACTCGCCCTCGTCGGGCGGACCGCCGGGGGCGTCGTCGTCTCCGGGGCCGTCACCGTCGGCGCCGTCGGGGACGCCGTCGTCGGCGGGCGGGCTCTGCCCCCCTGCCGGCGGTACGGGCGCGATGCCGTCCCCCGGTGCCCCGGCGCCGGTGGGCTTCCCGCTGGGCGCCTCGTCCGCAGGCTCCCGCGGTTCCCCGGCGGGGGAGGGCGCGGTCGGCGCCTCCGTGGAGGGCCCGGTCGGCTCGGCCTCGGGCTTGGCGTCCGAGTCGGTCGAGGCGGTCTCCACGTCAGGTCCGAGGTGCTCGCGCTCGGACTCCGCCGGTGCCGTGCCGATCACGGTCGAGGGGCCGCCCACGGAGCTCGCCCACGACCACAGGGCGACCGCCAGCACGACCGTGGCCAGGCCGGCGACGGCGGGGAGCGACCAGCGGCGGTGGTCGAACCGCGCGCGCGGCGCCTCCTCGTCCTCCGGTGCCGGGCACGGGCCGGGGAGCGGGGTCGTCTCCTCCTCGTGCTCCGGGTGGTCGGCGGTGGTCAGGCGGTCTCCGGCCAGGGCGCGGGGGAGCGGTTCGGGGCCGGGCTCGGACGCCTCCGGTGCCTCCTCCGGCTCTCCGGGGACACGGGACCGGTGCAGGGGGTAGCCCTCGCTGGTGAGCGGGTGCATCCCGGCGGCGATCCGGTCGCGGACCCCCGACAGTTCGGGGTCCAGGCAGGTGCGGAGCACCCGGTCGCGCAGGCCGGGCGGCGGCCCGGGAGGGCGCAGCAGCGCCAGGGCGCAGGAGACGTCGTGGACCTGGGTGCGCCAGGCCGCCGAACCGGTCCCCCCGGTGTCTCCGCCGCGCTCGGTCCGGGCACCCTCGGACGGGGTCCCTCCGGGCTCGGAGCGGTCGGGTCCTGACGCCGGGTCCGGGTGAGGGCGGCCCGCGTCCTCCGCCTCGGCCAGGTTCTCGGCCGCCCGTCGGATGGCGGAACGGGACAGCTCGCCGCAGATCGCGGAGTCGAGGCCCAGGACGCGGGCGGTCGCCGAGGTGGGCAGGGCGTGCCGCAGGTTGAGTTCGACCAGTTCGCGGTGGCTGGCGGGCAGCCGGGCGAACATGCGGGCGACGGGGACCTCGGCGGGCACCGTGGCAAGCCGCGTGTAGGGGCTGATGTGCGCCAGGCCTCGCCGCTGGCAGGAGGAGCGGACCAGGGCGTACAGCCAGGGGGCCCGGTCGGCCGGGTCGGCGCGGCGTGAGTCCAGGGCGACGCCCGCCACCAGCCCGTCGTGTACGGCCCCGGCGACCTGCTCCGGATCGTCGCCCAGGAGCGCCCAGGCGTACCGGTACAGGGGCAGGGCGAAGGCGTCGTAGAGCGCCTCGACCGCTGCTCGTGCTGGTTCGCCTGTTTCGCTACCTCTGGTCACGATTCTCCCCCCGCATATCCGTGACGGTAGCGAGGGGGGAGACACGGCGTGGGGGAAATCGGCAGCTGTGTCCCGAAGGTAAGAGTTCTGTTACCCGAGGGTCGGCGACCGGCCAGGATCGGCCGGGACGAGCAAGGCGTGTGTACGGGACCCGGACCTGCCCGGGGGAGACGTTCGGCTGCCCGCGCACCTGCCCCGGGAGGCCGGAGGTCTCCGCCGAGCGGCGGCCTCCGGCACCCGGGGCAGGGGTGGAGCGAAGCCGGGGCCCGGGAATACGGGACTACTCGCCGCCCCTGGAGGGCGAGCCGATCTCGACCATGCGCTCGACGGAGCGGCGGGCGCGCTCGGCCGTCGTGGCGTCGACCGTGATCTCCGTGGTGCCGAACCGCAGCGAGTTGAGCAGCTTGTCGGCGTTGATCATCTTCATGTAGTGGCACTCGGCGCGGGAGTTGACCGCCTCGAACTCGGTGTTCGGGTTGGCGCCGCGCAGCTGGTGCAGCATGCCGGTCTCGGTCGCGATCAGCACCTTCTTCGCGGTGGTGTTCTCCGCGGCGGTCAGCATCCCGCCGGTGGAGAGGATCTTCACGCGATCCTGGGGGACGGCGCCGCTGCCCACGAGGTAGAGGGCGGAGGTGGCGCAGCCGCACTCGGGGTGGACGTAGACCTCGGCGTCGGGTTCGGCGGCGACCCGTTCGCGCAGGGTGTGGCCGTCGATCCCCGCGTGCACGTGGCACTCGCCCATCCAGATGTGGATGTTCTCGCGGCCGGTGACCCTCTTGACGTGGGCCCCGAGGAACTGGTCCGGGAGGAAGAGGATCTCCCGGTCCTCCGGGATGGACCGGATGACGTCGGCCGCGTTGGAGGACGTGCAGCAGATGTCGGTCTCGGCCTTGACTGCCGCGGTGGTGTTGACGTAGGCGACGACGACCGCGCCGGGGTGCTCGGCCTTCCAGGCGCGCACGTCCTCGGCGGTGATGGTGTCGGCCAGTGAGCACCCCGCGTTCGGGTCCGGGAGGAGGATGGTCTTCTCCGGCGCGAGGATCTTCGCGGTCTCGGCCATGAAGTGCACGCCGCAGAAGACGATGGTTCCGGCGTCCACACTGGCGGCGAGACGGGACAGTGCGAGGGAGTCACCGGTGTGGTGCGCCACGTCCTGGATTTCCGGGCGCTGGTAGTTGTGCGCGAGGATGACAGCGTCGCGCTCCTCTGCCAGGCGGCGGACCTCGGTGGCCCATTCCTGCCTGGTCATGGTGTCCGCTGTGGCGGTGACCGGTGCCATGTCCAACTACTTCCTTGGGGCTGTGGGCACGTCGTACGGGCTCCGTGCCGTGAGAGGCGGGTGCGGTGAACAGGTTTTCGTCTGTCAGGCACAAACCCGGTGCAGCTTAACATGACGAGGAACGAAAGGGACAGTGTGGATATCCCGGAAGCAAACGGACAGGTCAGGGCATCCGTCTGCGGAGAGGCGGGCCACGCGGTGCTGTCGGCGCACGAGGCACTCGCCGTCGTCCTCCAGATCCGGACGGGAGAACTGTGCGTCCTGCTGTGGCGCAGAGCTCTGCCCCCCTGCGAGGGGGAGTGGGCCCTCCCCGGCGGGCGCCTCGGGGCGGACGAGAGCCTCGGCGCCTCCATCCGGCGCCAGCTCGCCCAGAAGGTGGACGTGCGCGACCTCTCCCACCTGGAACAGCTGGAGACACGCAGCGATCCCGACCGCGCCCCCCAGCGCCGAACCCTGGCCACCGCCTACCTGGGGCTGGTACCCGCGCACATCGACCCGGTCGTGCCCGCCGACACCGGTTGGCACCCCGTCGCGCACCTGCCGCCCATGGCCTTCGACCACGCCTCCATCATCCGCTCCGGCCACCACCGGCTGCGCGCCAAGCTCGGCTACACCAACGTCGGGTTCGCGCTCGCCCCGCCCGAGTTCACGGTGTCGGAACTGTCCGGCTACTACCGGGCCGCCCTCGGGTACGACGTCGCGGCCACCAACCTGCGCCGCGTGCTGCTGCGGCGCGGGCAGATCGAGGAGACCGGGCGGTCGGTGCCCTCCGGGCGCTCGGGAGGGCGGCCCGCCGCCCTCTTCCGCTTCCGCGCACGGGGACTGGAGATCACCGACGCCTTCGCCGTGCTCCGTCCGCCCGGCTGACCGGGCCCCACGTGGGCCATCGCGCTCGGGTCGCTCCCGACAAGGTTCGGGGGTGCTTGTAGACTCCCTGATCGTGACAATTCGTACCGTGGTGTTCGACGTCGGGGAGACACTCGTCGACGAGACGCGTATCTTCGCCCGCTGGGCCGACCGCTTCGGCATCCCGCACATGGCGTTCTTCGGCACCATCGGTGGTGTCCTCGCCTCCGGCGGGACCCTCACCGACGGCTTCCGGCTCCTCGTGCCCGGATTCGACCTGGCGGCGGAGAGCGACCGGTGGCGGGCCGAGGAGCCCGAGGGGGAGCGCGAGCACTTCGGCGAGCGCGACCTCTACCCCGACGTGCGCCCGGCCTTCAAGGCCATGCGCGACGCCGGACTCTCCCTGGTCATCGCCGGCAACCAGCCGACCGCGGCGGGCCCTGCCCTGACCGCCATGGGCCTGGACGTGGACGGTATCGGCATCTCCGACGACTGGGGTGTCCAAAAGCCCCGGCCCGAGTTCTTCGACAGGGTCGTCGAGCTCGCCGACCGGACCCGCCCCGGCATCACCCCCGGGGAGATCCTCTACGTCGGCGACCGCGTCGACAACGACGTCGTCCCCGCCGTACGGGCCGGTATGCGCGCGATCCTGCTCCGCCGCGGCATCTACGGCTACCGCCACTCCGCGACGCGCGACGCGGCACGGGCCGACGCCGTCCTGGACGACCTGTACGGCCTCGCCGCGTGGATCGCCGCGCGCAACTGACCCGCGCCCCCGCGGAACCGGCCCACGGGCCGGGCCCACGAACGGGCCCGGCCCGTTCGCGTGTCCGGGGCCGGGGAGGGGCCGCCGGACCACCGACACCACCGGCCGCGAAGGACACGAGGTCCCGTTCGTGTCACGGCCGAGACCATACCGTTTGACCCACATGCCCACGGGTAGCGTGCGGACGGCCCGCTCGCCGTCGCCGCACACCACCCCGGTCCCCGAACGGAGACAGCCCGGCCGATGATCACATTCGAGGGTGCTGCCAAGCTCTACCCCGACGGCACGGTCGCCGTCGACGACCTGGACCTCACCGTCGAGACCGGCCAGACCACGGTCTTCGTCGGTCCCTCCGGCAGCGGAAAGACCACGTCGCTGCGGATGATCAACCGGATGGTCGAACCCACCGGAGGCTCCGTCCTCATCGACGGTGAGGACATCCGCGGCCGCGACCCCGCCGAACTGCGCAGATCCATCGGCTACGTCATCCAGCAGGCCGGGCTGTTCCCGCACCGCACCGTCCGCGACAACATCGCGACGGTGCCGCTGCTGCTCGGCTGGAAGAGGGCCAGGGCCAAGGCCAGAGCCGACGAGCTCATGGAACTGGTGGGGCTCGAACCCTCCCAGGCCGTGCGGTACCCCCACCAGCTCTCGGGCGGGCAGCAGCAGCGCGTCGGGGTGGCACGGGCCCTGGCCGCGGACCCTCCCATCCTGCTGATGGACGAACCCTTCAGCGCCGTCGACCCCGTCGTGCGCGCCAGTCTCCAGGACGAGCTGCTGCGCCTCCAGGCCGAACTGCACAAGACGATCGTGTTCGTCACCCACGACATCGACGAGGCGGTCCGCCTCGGCGACCGCATCGCCGTCTTCCGGCCGGGCGGCAGGCTCGCCCAGTACGACACCCCCGAGGACCTGCTGGCCTCGCCGCGCGACGCGTTCGTGGAGTCCTTCGTCGGCTACGACCGCGGCGTCCGGAGGCTGTCGTTCTTCCCGGCCCGCGACCTGTCGCTGCGCGAGGACGTCGTGTTCGGCGAGGAGACCGCGGCGTCCGGGGCGGGTGCCGCCGCCCTGGACAAGGACGAACCGTGGGTGCTGGTGGTCGATGGGGACCGGATGCCGCTGGGATGGGCCGCGGCCGAGCAGCTCACCCGCGCCCCGGGCGGGACCGCGGTCGGCTCGCTCGACCTCGCTCCCTACGGGCACACGTTCGACGTGGGCACGGACTCCCTGCGTGCGGCCCTCGACGCCGCCGTGCTCTCCCCGGCCGGGCGGGCCGTCGGCGTGGACTCGGCCGGCCGCGTGGTCGGTGTGGTCACCCAGGGCGACCTGGGCGCCGCACTCTGGTCGGTGGCCGAGTGATCGGCGGGGCCTGGGACTGGACGGCCGGGGTCCTCGACTGGGGAGTGGCGAACTGGAGCTACCCGGGGGAGCCCGACCGGGGCATCCTGCCCCGGCTGACCGAGCACATGCGGCTGGCCTACCTGTCCATCCTCATCGGGCTCGCGGTGGCCGTGCCGCTGGGGTTGGCGTGCGTGCGGTGGAAACCCCTGTACCCGCCGGTGCTCACCGGCGTCAACGTGCTCTACGCGGTGCCGTCCATCGCCCTGTTCTTCCTGATGCTGCCCTACACCGGGTTCAGCGACTGGACGGCCGTCGTGCCGCTCGCCCTGTACACCCTGGTGATCCTGCTGCCCAACGTGGTGGACGGGCTGCGCCAGGTGCCCGACCACGTGCGCCAGGCCGCCGTCGCGATGGGCTTCGGCCCGCTGCGCCGCCTGGTCCTCGTGGAGATGCCGGTGGCCGTTCCGGTGATCATCGCCGGTCTGCGGGTGGCGTCGGTCGCCACCATCAGCATGGTCAGCGTCGCCTCCCTGGTGGGTCTGGGCGGGCTGGGGCAGTTGATCCTCAGCGAGGGGTTCCGCCGCCAGTTCGACGCGCCCATCGTGGTCGGCGTCCTGCTCACGGTCCTCCTGGCCTTCGTCACCGACGCCCTGCTCGTGCTCGCCCAGTACCTGCTCACCCCCTGGGCCCGCAGTGACGGCGCCGGGGGCGGCTCCGGCCGCGGACGCCGGGCCGCCGCACGTGTGTCCGCGGAGGCCGCAGCCGCGCGGGCCGGGGCGGGAACCCCGGACGCGGACCGCACCACACCGGGGGAGAGGCAGCCATGGACATCCTGAACGAACTGGTCGCGTGGTTCGCCGACCCGGCGCAGTGGAGCGGCAGCACGGGCATCCCCGCCCGCATGGCGGAGCACGTCTACTACTGCCTGCTCGGCCTGCTGATCTCCTCCGTCATCGCCGTCCCCCTGGGCCTGCTGACCGGTCACACCGGCGTGGGCGGGTTCCTCACCGCCAGCCTCGCCAACTTCGCCCGCGCCCTGCCCACCATCGGTGTCCTGTTCCTCATCGTGCTGGCCGCCGGGATCGGGCTCGTGCCCGTGGTCTGCGCCCTGGTCGCGCTGGCCGTTCCGCCGATCCTCGTCAACACACACGAGGGAGTGCGCGGGGTCGAGCCCCGTCTGAGGGACGCGGCGTTCGGTATGGGGATGCGGGGACGCGAGGTGCTGTTCGCACTCGAACTCCCCGTGGCCACCCCGCTCATCCTCATCGGGATGCGCACCGCGGCGGTCCAGGTGGTCGCCACCGCGACCATCGCCGCCTACGTGGGCGTGGGCGGACTCGGGCGGTACATCGTCGACGGCCAGGCCCGCCAGGACCTGACGATGATGCTGGGGGGATCAGTGCTGGTGGTGCTGCTCGCGGTACTCACCACACTCCTGTTCGCCGGGTTGCGGCTGTTGCTCGTCGCTCCCGGACTGCGCGCCGCGGCCGTGTCGGCGCGCTAGGTGGTTCCGGGCGCCGCCCGCGGACGCAGTACCGAGAGAAGAGAAGGTTCGGACATGGACAAGAGGCTCGCCCTCATCGGGCTTCCACTCGCAGCGGTGCTCCTGACCGCCTGCGGCGGCAGCGACCCCTACGCGGAGGACGGGGAGGGAGGCGGCGGCACCGAAGCGGGTTCCGTCGTCATCGGCTCCGCCGACTTCCCCGAGAGCAGCCTGCTCGCCGAGATCTACGGCCGGGCCATGGAGGCCGAGGGCGTGGACGTCACCTACCAGCTCAACATCGGCAGCCGGGAGGTGTACTACTCCCAGATCGAGTCCGGGAACCTCTCGGTGTTCCCGGAGTACAACGGTGCGACCCTGGCCTACCTCGACGACGAGGCTCCCAGCGGCAACAGCGAGGAGACCAACGCTCTCGTCGCCGAGGCCCTCCCGGAGGGTCTGGAGATCCTGGACTCCTCCAGCGCGGAGAACAAGGACTCGGTGACCGTCACCGGCGAGACCGCCCAGGAGCACGACCTGAGCACCCTCGCCGACCTGGCCGACGTCGCCGGTGAACTGACCCTCGGGGGCCCGCCGGAGTTCGAGACCCGCCAGCAGGGCGTGGTGGGCCTGGCCGACGTCTACGGCGTCGAGTTCGGCGAGTACCGCTCCCTGGAGGTGGCCCTGCTGACCCAGGCGCTCCTGGACGGCGACATCCAGGCCGCCAACATGTTCACCACCGACCCGCAGATCGCGGTGGAGGAGCTCGTGGTCCTGGAGGACCCGGAGAACCTGTTCGGTGCCCAGAACATCACCCCCCTGATCAACGCCGAGCAGGTGGACGAGACCGCCAGAGGCGCCCTCGACGCCGTCTCGGCGGCGCTCACCACGGATGCCCTGACCGCGCTCAACGAGCGTGTCGTCGTCCAGAACGAGAACGCCGCCGACGTCGCCCAGGAGTGGCTGGAGGAGGAGGGGCTCGCCTAGATCGTGCTCCGCGGGTCATTTCGGGCTCGCAGCCGCCAGGCTGCCTCCCGCTGCGCCGACCGCGCTTGGGCAGCCGGACCCGGGCCGACCTGCGCTACTCGGCCTGCGAGAGAGGGCCTGACGACCGCTCGCAGGCCGAGTAGCGCGAGTGCCGAGCCGGCCGAAAGCATCCGCCGGACGCGCCTTGGTGTCCTCACCGGAGGCGCTGCCGGTGTGACGTGGGGTGCCGTGCCCCTCCCCTGCCCGTGACCGTGGTTTCCGCGCAGGCGGGGGAGGGGCCCGGCGTGGCGCGTGATCAGTTGGGAGCGGGCCCGGTCGAGTCCCGGACCACCAGGTGCGCGGGCAGGACCACCTGCCGCGGGGCCTCCCCGGCGGCTGCCCGGGAGACCCGGTTCAACAGCAGCTCCACACCCGCGCGGCCGGCCTCCTCGTGGGGACCGGCGAGCGTGGTCAGCGCGGGGACACAGAAGTCCGCGCCGAAGATGTCGTCGTAGCCCACGACACTGCGGTCCTGCGGCACGCGCAGCCCGCGTTCGGCGAGACGGCGCAGCATGCCGATCGCGAGCAGGTCGTTGTGGGCGACGAACGCCGTCGCCCCCGAGACCAGTGCGGCGTCCGCGGCAGCCGCCCCGCCCGCCACCCGCGGCGAGAAGGGCCCCAGCCGGGTCGCCGCCATGCCGCACCGCCCGGCTGCCGAGTCCAGCCCCCTCCACCGCTCCTTCGCCTGCCATGACTGCTCGGGTCCGCTGAGGTACACCACGGACCGGTGCCCGAGTGAGGCCAGGTGGTCGATGATCTGCCGACTGCCGCCACCGTTGTCGACGATCGCGCTCGGGAGGCCCTCGACCTGCCTGTTGACCAGTGCCAGGTTGTGTTCCCGGGCCAGCTCGGCCGTGGTCGTGTCGCTCATCCGGCTGGACGCGAGGACGAAGCCGTCCACCGAACGGGCCAGGCGCAGGATCTGCTCGCGCTCGTTGTCCGCGGACTCCTCGGTGTAGCCCAGGATGAAGGTGATCCCCGACGCGCTCGCCCGGCCCTCCGCGCCGCGTATCGTGCCGAAGAAGTGCGGGTTGGCGATGTCGGGGACCAGGAGCGCGATCGTGGCCGTGCGACCCGACTGGAGAGCGCTGGCCAACGGGTTGGGCCGGTAGCCCAGGCGCTCGGCGACGTTCAGGACGTGCTCACGGGTGACGGAGTTGACCCGCCGCGGGTTGCTGAACGCGCGGGACACCGTGGACGCGGCCACGCCGGCCTCACGGGCGACGTCGTAGACCGTACTTCTCCTGACCGGGCTCATGGAGCTCTTTCTACGCTGTGTGGCAACTTTTGGCAATCGCTTGCCAATTGTGACGGACGAAACCTAGAGTTCACAACCACGACATACAGCCGACCAGGGCACGCCTCTGAACAGCGCGTATGTGCCCCCGTTCGTTGAGTGGAGCCCGGGATGAACAATCCCCCCAGTACGTCCGGAGGCGGGCCCTCAGGCTCGCGTCCGGCAGTCCTCCGATGGCTGGAGACCGCGGAACTCGTTGTCGGCGCGCTGCTCCTGATGATGATCTTCGCGCTGATGCTCATCCAGGCCGGCCAGCGCTACGTCCCCGTCGAGAGCTGGGCATGGGTGGGGGAGCTCGCTCGGTTCGGCCTGGTCTGGCTGGCCTTCTCCCTCGTCGGCTACCTCGTGGGCCGTGACGAGCACATCACCCTCAAGCTCATCGACTTCGTCGCCCGGGGGTGGGCGATGCGCGTCGTGTGGATCTTCGCGAACCTCGTCATCGCCGCGACGTGCGGCCTGCTCGTCGTGGCCGCAGCCGACCTCGTGTTCACCGCGGGGCCGCAGGCCACGCCGGTGATGGGCATCCCGATGGCCTGGACCTACGTGATCCCGATGGTCGGGCTCGGTCTGGCCGTCCTGCGCGCCCTGGCCAACGCGGCACTCCTGCCGGGGCCGCCCGCCCCCGAGAACCTTCCCCCCGCCCAGACCGACCACGAGGAGTCCACCCGATGAGTGCCGGCCTCCTCCTCCTCGCCATCGTCGTCCTGCTGGCGCTGCGCGTTCCCATCGCCTTCGCCATCCTCGGGCCGTCCCTCGCGTACACGCTCCTGACCGACCAGTCCACCGGCCTGAGCCTGCGCACCGTCACGCAGGAGATCAACAGCTTTCCCCTGCTGGCCATCCCCCTGTTCATCATGGTCGGCGTCGCCGCCAACCACACCGGCATCGCGGACCGCATCTTCGGCTTCGCCCAGGTGCTGCTGGGGCGTTTCCGGGGCAGCCTGGGCTACGTCAACGTCGGCGTCAGCGTCGGATTCTCGTGGGTGAGCGGCACCGCCCTGGCCGACGTCGCGGGCATGGGCAAGATGATCGTCCCGGCCATGACCTCCCGCGGCTACTCCCGGCGCTTCTCCCTGGGGCTGACCGCCGCCTCCAGCCTGATCAGCCCGATCATGCCGCCCAGCATCCCGGCGATCGTCTACGCCTCCGTCGCCGCGGTCTCCACCGCGGCCCTGTTCGCCGCGGCCCTGGTCCCGGCGCTCCTCGTCGCCGCGGGGCTCTCGGTCGCCGTCTACCTGTGGGCGCGCAAGCAGCCGCACCTGGCCGGGGAACGGGCCACGGCCACAGAGGTCCGCACCGCGGTCGTGCGCGTGCTCGGCCCGCTGGGCGCCCCCCTCATCCTGCTCGGGGGCATCCTGAGCGGACTCTTCACCCCTACCGAGGCCGCCGCGGTCGGCGCGGCCTACGTGCTCGTGCTCGGGCTCCTCTACCGTGAACTGACCCTGCGCACCTTCTGGCGCATCCTCGTGGAGACCGCGACGACCGCCGCCTCGATCGCGATCATCCTGGCGGCGTCCGGCCTGCTCGGCTGGATCCTGGCCCGCGAACGCGTCCCGCAGGACATCGCGTCCTTCCTGCTGGGGTTCACCGACAGCCCGATCGTGTTCCTGCTGCTGGTGAACCTCGTGCTCATCCTCCTCGGCACGGTCCTGGAGCCCATCGCCGCCCTGATGATCACCGTGCCCGTCCTGCTGCCCATCGCCGTGCAGTTCGGGGTGGACCCCGTCCACTTCGGGATCATCGTCATCGTCAACCTCATGATCGGGCTGCTCACGCCGCCGCTCGGAGGAGTGCTCTTCGTGCTCGGCTCGGCCACCAAGAGCCCCATGCACGAGGTGTTCCGCGGTACTGCTCCGTTCCTCGTGCCGCTGCTGCTGGTCCTGGCCCTGCTCACCTTCGCCCCGGAGGTCGTGCTCTTCCTGCCCGGATACCTCGGCCTCTGAGCCGCGCCGGCCGGGCCCGGGACACCCGCTCCGCGGCCCCGCACCCCGACCGGCGCGACACCCCACCCGGGGAAACGGTCCTCGGGCCCGACCGCACCACCACCACCGCCGCCGCCCCAGGGCGGCACGACCCCCCCAGGAGAACCACATGCGCAACCACCACCGCTGGACGGCGCTGGTCCCGATCGCCGCCCTCGCCCTCGCGGGCTGCGGCGCCGACGAGGGCGCCGGCGGAGACGGAGACATCACCCTCTCCTTCTCCAACAGCTACACCACGGACCACCCGCACACCCGGTGCGGACTCGACCTGGTCGCCGAGCGGGTCGCGGACGCCGACATCGGCGTGACGGTCGAGACCTTCCCCGGCAGCCAGCTCGGGAACAACACCGAGACCTTCACCTCGGTGATGTCGGGCGACATCGACATGGACGTCCAGGGGTCCGCCGCGCTCGGGTCGGCGTACGAGCCGATCGGGATCCTCGACGCCGCCTACGCCTTCGACGACGTCGACCAGATGTTCGCCTTCTTCGACTCCGAGGAGTCCGCGCAGCTCAAGTCGGACTTCGAGGCCGAGACCGGGGTCAAGATCCTGGACGCCTGGTACTTCGGCGACCGGCACTTCACCGCGAACGAGCCCATCCGCACCCCCGACGACCTGCAGGGTCTGCGCATGCGGTTCCCCGACTCCCCGATCTACCTGGCCAACGCCGAGGCGATGGGCGCCACGCCCACCACGGTCGCCTTCGAGGAGGTGTACCTGGCCCTGCAGCAAGGCACCGCCGACGGTCAGGAGAACCCCGTTCCGACGATCTCCGCCGACAGCTTCGACGAGGTCCAGAGCCACATCAGCCTCACCAGCCACCAGATCGGGTCGCAGCTCATCGTGATCTCCGGCCAGAGCTGGGAGCGCATGGACGAGGAGCAGCAGACGGTGGTCCAGGAGGCCGTCAGCGAGGTCAGGGCGGAGAACCGCGCCTGCATCGAGGAGTCGGAGGCCGAGATCTTCGAGCAGTGGGAGGCCGACGGGGCCATGGAGGTCGTGGACGACGTCGACGTGGACGCGTTCCGCACCAGGGTCCGGGACTACTTCGGGGAGAACCTCGACGCCGAGCAGCGGTCCCTGTACGAGTCGCTGCACTCCGGATCGTAGACGGACGAGGCACGGGCGAGAACACGGAAAAGCAGGGGGAGACGGACATGAGGCGTTCCATCGCCACGGTGTCGTTGAGCGGCACCTTGGAGGAGAAGCTCCGGGCGGCCGCCGAGGCCGGGTTCGACGGCGTCGAGATCTTCGAGAACGACCTCATCGCGTCGCCGCTGAGGCCGCGACGGGTGCGGGCGCTCGCCGAGTCGCTCGGACTGGGGATCGACCTCTACCAGCCGATGCGCGACATCGAGGGGGTGGACGACGACCGCTTCCGGCACAACCTGCGCCGGGCCAGGGAGAAGTTCGCCCTCATGGTCGAACTCGGCGTGGACACCGTGCTCGTGTGCTCCAACGCCACGGCGGCGGCCCTGGACGACGACGCCAGGGCCGCGGCCCAGCTGCGGCTGCTCGCCGAGGAGGCGTCCGGGTACGGGGTGCGCGTGGCCTACGAGGCACTGGCCTGGGGGACCCGTGTCAACGACTACGCGCACTCCTGGCGGCTCGTGCAAGCGGCCGACCACCCGGCCCTGGGCGTCTGCCTGGACAGCTTCCACATCCTGTCCCGGGACGGCGACCCGTCGGGGATCCGCGACATCCCTGGTGAGAAGATCTTCTTCCTCCAGCTCGCGGACGCGCCACGCATGGCCATGGACGTGCTGCAGTGGAGCCGCCACTACCGCTGCTTCCCGGGCCAGGGCGGGTTCGACCTCACCGCCTTCACCGGGCACGTCCTGGCCGCGGGCTACACGGGCCCGCTCTCCCTGGAGGTCTTCAACGACGTCTTCCGGGCCTCGGACGCCCGGCGCACGGCCGCGGACGCCCTCCGATCCCTGTCACTGCTGGAGGACGGGCTGAGCCGGACCGCGGACGACGGGACCACCGCCGCCGGAGGGGCGGGCGCCCGCCCCTCCGCGCGGCTGCGCAGACTGCCCGAACCGGTCCGCCCGTCGGGGTTCGCGTTCGTGGAGGTGGCGGCCGAGGCCGAGCCGGCGGAGCGCGTGCGCGTGCTCCTCGGCGCGCTCGGCTTCGCGCACACCCGGGACCACCGCTCCAAGCCGGTGCAGCTGTGGCGCAACGGCGACGCACGCGTCCTGCTCAACTCCAGCGACCCCCGGCTCGGACACACCTGGAGCGGTGACGCCTCCGTCACCGCCCTGGGCATCGCGGTCCCGGACCCCGCCAACGCGATGCGGCGGGCGGAGCAGCTGTTGGCGCCCTCGCTGCCGCGCCGCCGCGACCCGGCGGAGTCGGAGCTCAGCGCGGTCGCCGCGCCGGACGGGACCGCGGTCTTCTTCTGCGCGGACGGCCCGGAGGACGACGAGCCCTGGCTGGAGGACTTCTCCGCCACGCCCGTCGGCGGCCCCCGGGAGGGAGGAGGTGCCCGGCTGACCGGAATCGACCACGTCGGCCTCCTCCAGCCCTTCGACCACTTCGACGAGGCGTCGCTGTTCTACCGCTCCCTGCTCGGCCTGCGTCCGGACATGAGCGTCGAGATGGCGGCCCCCGACGGCCTCGTGCGCAGCCGGGCCCTCACCGACCCGGCGTCCGCGCTGCGCATCGCCCTGAACGTCTCCGTCCTCGGCGCCGCGCACGCGGACACGGGGGGAGGGGCCCAGCACATCGCGCTGGGCTGCGACGACGTCTTCGCCGCCGCGCGCTCCCTGCGGGAGGCGGGGGTGGCACCCCTGGCCATCCCGGACAACTACTACGACGACCTCGCCTGCCGGACCGATCTGCGCCCCGACACCCGGGAGCGCATGCGCGAGGGCGGCATCCTCCACGACCGGACCGAGGAGGGCGAGTTCCTGCACTTCTACACGCCGACCGTGGACGGGCGGCTGTTCTTCGAAGTGGTCCAGCGCATCGGCGGCTACCACGGGTACGGGGCCGTCAACGGCACCGTGCGCATGGCCGCGCAGCGGGCGGAGCGTTCCCTGTGACCGCCACGGACCTCGGCCCGAACACCCAGGGCGGCGCGGCGGGGCGCTCCTTCCTCGCCGGGCTCATCGGCGCCGGGATCGGGCCGTCGCTGACTCCCCCCATGCACGAGAGGGAGGCGGCGAGGCTGGGACACCGCCTCGTCTACCGCACGATCGACATCGCCCGGCTCGGGATGGAACCCGACTCGGTCGGCTACCTGGTGGACGCGGCTGCCAGACTCGGCTTCGACGGGTTGAACATCACCCACCCGTGCAAGCGGCTCGTACTGCCCGCACTCGACGGGCTCTCCACGGAGGCGGAGGCCCTGGGGGCCGTCAACACCGTCGTGTTCGGTGCCGGGGGAGCGGTCGGGCACAACACGGACTGGTCCGGTTTCGCCCGGTCGCTCCGGCACGAGCTGCCGGACGTACCCAAGGACCGGGTCGTGGTGCTCGGCGCGGGCGGCGCGGGCGCGGCAGTGGCCTACGCCCTGCTGGTGTCCGGCGTGCGGGAGCTGGTCGTCGTCGACGTGGACGCGTCGAGCGCCGAGGGGCTCGCCGCCCGCCTGACGGAACGCTTTCCGGAGGCGGACTGCCGTTCCGGGGCGCCGGACGGGCTCGGCCGCCTCCTCGCCGGGGCCGACGGCCTGGTGCACGCGACACCGACGGGTATGGCCCACCATCCCGGGCTCCCCCTGGACCCCGCGCTGCTGCGCCCGTCGCTGTGGGTGGCCGACGTCGTCTACCGACCCGTCCGCACCGAGCTGCTGCGCGCGGCCTCGGCGCGCGGCTGCCGCACCCTGAACGGCGGCGGTATGGCCGTCTTCCAGGCCAGCGACGCGTTCGGCCTCATCACCGGACTGGAACCCGGGCCGGAGCACCTGCACGCCCACTTCCGCGAGCTCATCGCCCGCGAGTGAGCGCGGCGCCGTGGTCGGAGGATCCCCTCCGGCCCCGGCGCCGCCGGCCCGGGATCAGTCCAGGGAGTGGTAGCGGCCGGCCCGGCGCACCAGGGCGGGGCCCCCGCCCCGCACGCCGGGCAGGCCCACCACGTCGGCGAGGAACACCGTGTGGTCACCGACCTCCAGGCGCTGCCGGACCGAGCACTCCAGTGCCGCGAGGGCCTCGTCCAGGACGATCGCGCGGGTCAGTTCGCCCCGGTGGTGGGGCTGGTCGGTCACCAGGAGCCGGGCGCTGGGGCGCCCCTCGGCGGAGAAGCGGCCGGCCAGAACGCGCTGGCCGGCGCCGAGCACGTTCACGGCGAACGCCCCGGCCTCCCCGATGACCTCGGCCATGTAGCCCTCGGAGTCCACGCTCACCGACACGATCGGCGGGTCGGCCGACACCGAGCCGAACGCGGTGACGGTCGCGCCCACGTCGTCCCGCCCGTCGGCGACGGTCACCACGGTGACCCCGGCGGGCAGCAGCGCCATCGCGTCCAGGTACGGACCGGTCAACGGATCTCCCAGGCGTCGGGCATCGTCAGGGGCCCGGCCGCGGGCAGCCCCATCGCCGCGGCCGCGTGCTGGAGCGGTCCCCACGCGCTGATCACCGTCTGCGGCTGCGAGGCAGCCATGTCCTCGCTCGACTCGTGCTGGCGGAGCCGGTCCAGCGGGTGCGGGCGCGGGAACGCGCGCAGGGGCAGGGCGCCCGCGTCCGCCTTCTCCCGTGCCAGGCGCACGGCCGTCTCCAGGCCGCCCAGCTCGTCCACCAGGCCCCGCTCCTTCGCGTCCCTGCCGGTCCACACCCGCCCCCGGGCCACGTCGTGGACCTGCTCGCGCGTCATCCTCCGCGCCTCGGCGACCTTGCCGGTGAAGTCGTCGTAGACCTCGTCCAGGAGGGCGTTCACCCGCTCCCACTCGGACTCGGTGAACGGCCTGCGCGTGTCGAACATGCCGGCGTGGTCACCCGTGCCCACGGAGTCACTGGTCACGCCGAACCGCTCCAGCAGTTCGCCCAGGACGGGTTTGCCGATGATCACGCCGATGGACCCGGTGAGGGTGCCCGGCTGGGCGACGACCGCGTCGGAGCCCAGGGTCACGTAGTAGCCGCCCGACGCGGCGATGTCGCCCATCGCCGACACGACGGGGATGCCCGCCCGGCTGGTCAGCTCGGACTCACGGCGGATCGCGTCGGAGGCGGTCGGTGATCCGCCCCGGCTGTCCACACGGAAGACGATCGCCTTGACCTGGGGGTCCTTTCGGGCCGCACGGAAAGCCGCCGTCACGGTGTCCGACCCCATGACGGTTCCGCCGCCCAGCGGTGAGCGACGGGTCCGTCCCAGGCTGATCCCGCCGGTCGCGGAGATCAGCGCGATGTATCCGGGCCCGCCCGCCGCGCGGGGCCGGGGCGCCGGGGTGTGCTTGCGGTGGTAGCGGGTGACGAACTGGAGTTCCGGCTTCGGGCCGGCCCCGTCGTCCCGGGACCCGCCCGCCGCAGCCCCGACCTCGCCGAGCAGGTCGGCGTACACCTCGTCCCGGTACGCCAGGCCGTCGACCAGCCCGGCCTCCAGGGCCTCCTTGGGCATGAACGGGCCCTGCGAGACCAGCTCGCGCACCCTCTCCTCGGGCAGTGAGCGCGCCTCGGAGACGGCCTCCACCAGCTGGTCGCCCAAAGACGAGACGATCCGGTCGGAGGCCTCCCGCTGTGCCTGCGTGAAACCGGTCTCGGTGACGCTGTTCAGAGCGTTCTTGTACTCGTGGCGCTTGCCGACCTCGTAGGACACGTCCAGCTTGTCCAGGGCGCCCTTGAGGAAGGTCACGCGCATCATCAGGCCGGTCAGCCCGAGCACCCCCGTGGGCGCCATGATCACGCGCGAGAACGCGCAGGACAGGTAGTAGGGGAGGTTGCCCTCGCCCGTCTCCCCGAAGGAGTCGGCCCAGGCCACGGCGGTCTTGCCCGTGGCGCGGAAGTCGGCGACGCAGTCGCGCAGCTCCTGCACCTTCGCGAAACCCAGGGAGCGGGCGTCCACGCGCACCAGGAGCGCGGCCACTCCCGGGTCGCGGGCGCCCCGGCGGATTCCCTCGACGATGTCGAGGTAGTGCTGTCGGCGCCGGTTCATGATCTGGCTGATCGGATCGCCGGGGGCCTCGTCGGCGACCCCCTCCGTCAGGTCGAGCTCCAGTACCAGCGGCCCGTGCCGGCGTGGCCCGAACCGGTTGAGGGACAAGGGTTCCGTGATCTTCGCGAGGTCCACCATGGACCCAGAGTAGTGGCCGGTGTCCAACACCTCCCGCGCCCGGCCCGACCCCGTCGCCGGGATTGTCGCGAACGTACGCAGATCCACCGGTGCGCACCGTGTGCCGGGGGGCGCTATGGTCGACTGGGTTCTGACCACGGGACGCGGGAGAGGGACGACGCATGGCGGGCATCCACGGGCGACGGTATCGGGCGCGAGGCGTGCGCGTCGGGGCGGGAACGGCCGCCGCGGCCTCCGCACTGCTGCTACTGGGCGCCTGCTCCGGTGGCTCGGACGGAGCCGAGATCGAGCTGGAGCGCGGCGAGAGCGGCATGGTCCCGGCGGTCGAACCGCCCGGCCCCGAGGGCTTCGGCTCCGAGACGGTCGAGGGCATCACCATCGACGTCCCCGAGGGGTGGGAGGTCCAGGACCAGGACGGCACGCTGTGCGTGAGCCCTCCCGGCCAGGCCGCCTGCGCCTACGGGTCGGTGCAGCTGACGGCGCACGCGGCGGAGAACCACCCGCAGGAATGGCCGCTGAAGGGCGACGCCCACAGCAAGGAGGACGGCTGGGCCGACAACACCGACCGCTGCCGCAGCCTCAACACCGCGGCCTCGGGGGACATCGGCATCAAGGGCGCCGAGCTGCGGGTCTCCGACTTCACCGAACACGCCGACACCCTCAAGTCGCACCACTCCGTCTGGGACGTCACCTGCGCCAACGACGACACCTTCGAGGTGCGCATGTGGTTCCTCCCGACGAGCGACGTCCTCCTCTACGTCTGGTCCGCCGACTCCCAGTACTCCGCCGTCTACGACCAGGTCGCCGCCTCCATGGACACCACCGAGTACCGGAGCTGACACCTGTCGCACCCGCACCGGATTCGGCCCCCGGATGCGCCGATCCAGTGTTCCCCGGGTCCCGTTAGGCCATAGGGTCGTACTCGTCACAGCAGAGGACGTCCGGGGCGCCGCAGAGGCCTCCCGGAGGACGGCAGTTCAGGCGACAGCGCGAAGCGGGGTGCAGCACTGGTGACCACCATCGGAGCGGCGGGACGGGTTGGTCAGTACACGCTCGACAACGGATTGCGCGTGGTGACGGCGGCGGCGTCCACCGGCCAGGTCACCGCGGTCAACCTGTGGTACGGCGTGGGGTCCCGGCACGAGGTCCCGGGGCGCACGGGTTTCGCGCACCTCTTCGAGCACCTCATGTTCCAGGGCAGCGGCAACGTGACCAAGGGTGAGCACTTCGAGGAGATCGAGCGGCTCGGCGGCGACATCAACGCCTCCACGTCGAGCGACCGCACCAACTACTACGAGACGGTCCCCGAACACGCCCTGGACCGCGTGCTGTGGCTGGAGGCGGACCGCCTGGAGACGCTGCGCGACGGTATGACCCAGGAGGTCCTGGACAACCAGCGCGACGTCGTCAAGAACGAGCGCCGCCAGCGCTACGACAACCAGCCCTACGGCACCGCCCTGGAGCGCATCCTGCGCCTGGCGTACCCCGAGGGCCACCCGTACCACCACCCGACCATCGGCTCGATGGCCGACCTCGACGCCGCCGACCTCGACTACGTCAAGTCGTTCCACAAGGCCCACTACGGCCCGGACAACTGCGTGCTCACCGTGGTCAGCGACCTCGACCCCGAGGACGTCCTGGCCCGCGTCGAGAAGTACTTCGGCTCGATCCCCGCCAGGGACTTCGTCCCCGAGGCGCCCGACGCCACGCTCCGCGAGCCCCTGGGCGGGCCGGTCCGCGACGCCGTCACGGAGACGGTCCCCGCCGCCGGGGTGTTCATCGGGTACCGGGTCGCCCCCTACGGGGAGCGCGCGTTCGACGTCATGCACCTGGCCTCGGCCGTCCTCGGCCAGGGGCAGGGCAGCCGCCTGTACCGCTCCCTCGTCGTGGACCGCCCCATCGCCGCCGACGACGGCGGCGGCGCCGCCGACATCCTGCCCTTCCGCTACACCGACAGCCTCCTGTTGGTGAACATGCTCGCCCGCGAGGGCGTCAGCGGCGACGTGCTGGAGGAGGCCGTGCGCGAGGAGATCGCCACGATGGCCTCGGGCGTGACGGAGGAGGAGCTGGAGCGCGCCCGCGCCGTCATGGAGCGCGACCACCTCCAGTCCATCTCCAGCCCCTCCGGGCTGGCCGACAGCATCAGCAGCTGCACGCAGCTGTTCGACGACCCGGAGCTCGCCTACACCTGGCCCCGGCGCTGGGACGACATCACCGCGGAGGAAGTGCGGGCCGCCGCCGAGCGCGTGCTGGTCGACGACAACCTGCTCGTCGTCCGCTTCGATCCCGAGGAGTCCCCGGCGTCCGAGGCACTCCAGGCCGACGCCGAGGCGAACGTCCCGGGCGCCTCCTAGGGCGCCTCGTCACCCCTGGCCCTGTTACCGCAAGCCGCAGAAAGAGTCGCAGAGCATGCCGCAGACCCGCCCGGACCTCGGTGCCGTAGCGTCCTACTCCTTCCCCAAGCCCCAACGAGTCACCGTCGGGGGCGGCACCGTCGTCGCCATCGACGTGCCCGGCCAGCAACTGGTCTCCCTCCGCCTCGTGCACCCCCACGGGGGTGCTGTGGAGCCGCTGGACGCCATGGGCGTCAACGTGCTCACCAGCGAGGTGCTGGAGGACGGCCCCGACGGCAACAGCTCCCTGGCGCCCGCCCTGGAGCGCCACGGCGCCGAATGGATGTCCCGCGTCAACTGGGACGGTTTCATCACCGGCCTGGACGCCCCCGCCAACCGCCTCAACGAGGCCGTCCACCTGTTCGCGGACGCCGTCCGGCGCCCCGCCCTGAACCCGGACGACATCGTCCGACGCCGCGAGCAGCTGCTGGAGCGGTTCTGGCTGGATGCCGCCACGGCCGGAACCCTCGCCATGCGCAGCCTCGGCGGCCAGCTGTTCACCGGCCGCTACGCCACCCCGCTCGGGGGAGGCCCGGTCCGGTTGGCCGACATCACCCCCGAGACCGTGGCGTCCTTCCACGCCGAGTCCGTCGCCTCCGTCGCCGGGACCCTCGTGGTCGTCGGCGACCTCAGCGGGATCGACCTGGAGGAGCTGGGCAAGACGGTGTTCGGGGACGCCGTCTCGGTCCCGGAGCGCACGTCCGCGGTTCCGGCGCCGCCGCCCGGCGAGCTGCCCCGCGTCCTGATCGTCGACCGTCCGGGCTCCGTCCAGTCGGCCCTGGTCATCGCACACCGCGCGCCCTCCCGCTCGCAGATCGACCTGCCCCGGGCCGAGGGCATCAGCGAGGTGCTGGGCGGCATGTTCACGTCCAGGCTCAACATGGAGCTGCGTGAGCGCCTCGGGTACACCTACGGCGCCGGCTCCCGGTTCGACCTGCGCCGCGACAGCGGGGTGTTCTTCATGTCCACCCAGGTGGAGGCGGACACCACCGCCCACTCCGTCACGTCGTCGTTGGAGCAGGTCGCCAAGCTCCGCGCCTCGGGCGTCACCGAGGAGGAGCTCGTCGCGGTGCGCGAGTCCAACACGGTGGGCCTGCCCGTCAGCTACTCGACGGCGCGCTCCCTGGCCGGGGCACTGGTCGACATGGTCGTCCACGACCTGCCGGACGACTACGTGGACCGCAACCGGGCCGGGTACGAGAGGCTGACCAAGGAGAGCCTGGACTCGGCCGCCACCGAGTACCTGCATCCGGATCAGGCGGTCGTGGTGGTCGTCGGCGACGCGGAGCGGCTCCGCGGGCCGCTCACCGACACCGGGGTCGGGCCGGTCGAGGTCCGCGACCCGGAGTCCCTCTGGTCCTGATCCGGAGCGTGGGGGGGGGCGGCGCCCCCCCCCCCCCCCCCCCCCCCGCGCCCGAAACCGGGGAGGGGAAGAACCACAAAACAAACGCCCCAAATATATGGAG
>NZ_JBHXQY010000078.1:0-31501 GCF_042716955.1 Nocardiopsis sp. NPDC058631
CTTCATCCACGTCGCCGAGGCACTGTACGCGCACGACGACCTGGAGGGCGCCGAACGGTGGGCGACGGTCGGTGCGCGCCGCTTCCTCGACCAGGAGTCCTCACCCTACGTCCGCGACCTGCTGGTGGAGCTCCTGCGGATCAGGTTCCGCATCCGCACCGACCTCGGTCTGGCGGAGGACCGGCTGGACCGCAGGCTCGACGGGGAGTGACCCCCGCCGCCGTCCGTGACGCCGGGGCCGCGGTCGCGGCCGGCTCCTCCCGCGCCGGCGCCCGCGAAGTGAGCTTTCCTACGTGCGGGCGTCCCGCCGACACGCCCGGGGCGGTACCCGCGCCGATCTCCGCCCGTACGCCCCGGGCAGCGCCCGGCCGCCGCCGGCGCAGCCGTGTGGTCAGCGCCGCCGGGCCGTCCGGTACGGTCCGAGCCGCTCCGGAAGACGCGATGGCGGACGTCCGGCGGCCCGTCGGAGGGCGTGCGCCGTCCCGGGGAGCCCCGGTGACGTCTAGGCTGTGTCGGGTCGCCTCCCAGCTGCCCCGACGAGGCGCGACATCCCCTTGAACCGGGCGCTCGCGACCCCCTCATACCACGCCCCACGCGTGTGTTCGACGATCGTCGAAGAATCCAAGAAATCGATGACACGCCATCATCTTGCGGTGTTCCTACGCAGGGCCCCCTAGATGTAGTATCTGTCCCGCTGGTGGTTCACCCCTCGGGGTGAGGCAAGAGGGAACCCGGTGCGAAACCGGGGCTGCCCCGCAGCGGTATGTGGGAACGAAGCCGTCACAGGCACCGGGGACCCCCGAAGGCCCCGGAGAGCGCAGGTGCGTAGGCCGCCCACGAGCCCGAAGACCTGCCACTGGTGCGCACGTGATCGTGCGCCGACGACGGGGCTTCGAGGGTGAGCCGCCGCGACCCACCGGTCAGACGACCGCACGCACCCGGTGCGTCGGTCCACCGGTGCGTGCCGCGCACCTTGCTCATCGTGTCCCCTCCCCGCCGGGACTCTTCTACCGAGGTTGGAGCCGCTGTATGACCCTTGACGTCGAGGCCGTGCCCGTATCCGTTCGGCACGAGCCGACCAACGAGGGCGCGCCCCCCGCCGCCATCGACCGGATCGAGCACGTCGTGACCGAGGCCTGTGCCAGGCTCACCGGTGTTTCGGCGGACAAGGTCCTCACCGAGGCCCGCCGCGGCTTCTACCCCGGCATCCCCGACTCCGAGGTCGAGCTCGCCCTGGTCATGGCCGCCCGCAGCTTCGTGGAGGTGGAGCCCGACTACTCGTTCGTGGCCGCCCGCCTGCTGCTGGACAAGCTGCGCCGTGAGGCCCTCTCCTTCATCAGCGGTGCCCCCGACGCCGCCGGGCAGTCGGAGATGGACGAGCGCTACGCCCCCTACCTGGCCGCCTACGTCAGCCGCGGCATCGACCTGGGGCAGCTCGACCCCGCGCTGGCCGGGTTCGACCTGGACCGGCTCGGCGCCGCCCTGCACCCCGAGCGGGACGAGCAGTTCACCTTCCTCGGCATCCAGACCCTCTACGACCGCTACTTCCTGCACAGCGACGAGGTCCGCTACGAGCTGCCGCAGGCGTTCTTCATGCGCGTCGCCATGGGTCTGGCCCTCAACGAGGACGACCGCGAAGCCCGCGCCATCGAGTTCTACGAGCTGCTGTCCTCGTTCGACTTCATGGCCTCCACGCCCACCCTGTTCAACGCCGGCACGGTGCGCGCGCAGCTGTCCTCCTGCTTCCTCACCACCGTCGGCGACGACCTCCAGGCCATCTTCCACGGCATCAGCAACAACGCGATGCTGTCCAAGTACTCCGGCGGGCTCGGCAACGACTGGACCCCGGTGCGCGGCCTCGGCTCGCACATCCGCGGCACCAACGGCAAGAGCCAGGGCGTCGTCCCGTTCCTGAAGATCGCCAACGACACCGCCGTCGCGGTCAACCAGGGCGGCAAGCGCAAGGGCGCCGTGTGCGCCTACCTGGAGACCTGGCACATCGACATCGAGGAGTTCCTCGACCTCCGCAAGAACACCGGTGACGACCGCCGCCGCACCCACGACATGAACACCGCGAACTGGGTTCCGGACCTGTTCATGCAGCGTGTGGAGCAGGGCGGCAGCTGGACCCTGTTCTCGCCGGACGAGGTTCCCGACCTGCACGACAAGTACGGCACCGACTTCGCCGAGGCCTACGAGAAGTACGAGGCCGCCGCGGAGGAGGGCCGGATCAAGGTCGCCAAGAAGCTCCCCGCCGTCGACCTGTGGCGGCGCATGCTGACCATGCTGTTCGAGACGGGCCACCCCTGGATCACCTTCAAGGACCCGTCCAACCTGCGCTCGCCGCAGCAGCACGTCGGCGTCGTGCACTCCTCCAACCTGTGCACCGAGATCACGCTGAACACCAGCTCCGACGAGGTCGCGGTCTGCAACCTGGGCTCGGTCAACCTGGCCCAGCACGTGGGCCCCGACGGCCTGGACGTCGAGCGCCTGCGCCGGACCGTGCGCACGGCCGTGCGCATGCTCGACAACGTCATCGACGTGAACTTCTACACGATCCCCGAGGCGCGCCGCGCGAACATGCGCCACCGCCCCGTGGGCCTCGGCCTCATGGGCTTCCAGGACGCCCTGTTCAAGCTGCGCACCCCCTTCGCCTCCGACGGCGCGGTGACGTTCGCGGACGAGAGCATGGAGCTCATCAGCTACTACGCCATCGAAGCCTCCATGGAGCTGGCCGCCGAGCGCGGCTCCTACGAGTCCTTCGAGGGTTCGCTGTGGAGCCGGGGCGTCCTGCCGATCGACTCGCTGCGGCTCCTCGCCGACTCGCGCGGCGGCGACCTGGACATGGACCGGGGCGAGACCCTGGACTGGGACTCGCTGCGCGAGCGCGTGAGGTCGACCGGGATGCGCAACTCCAACGTGATGGCGATCGCGCCCACCGCGACCATCGCCAACATCACCGGTGTCGGCCAGTCGATCGAGCCGCTCTACCGCAACCTGTACGTCAAGTCGAACATGTCCGGCGACTTCACCGTCGTCAACCCGTACCTGATCCGGGACCTCAAGGCGCGCGGCCTCTGGGACGACGACATGGTCTCGGCCCTGAAGATGCATGACGGCAGCCTCGGCGCCATCGACCGCGTTCCGGACGACCTCAAGGCCCTGTACGCGACCGCGTTCGAGGTCGACCCCGAGTGGCTGGTGGACGCGGGCTCGCGCCGCCAGAAGTGGATCGACCAGGCCCAGTCCCTGAACCTGTACATGGCGGCACCGAGCGGCAGGAAGCTCGACACCCTGTACCGCCGCGCGTGGCGCTCCGGTCTCAAGACCACCTACTACCTGCGTTCGCAGAGCGCCACGCACGTGGAGAAGAGCACGCTCAAGGGCACCGACGGCCGCCTCAACGCGGTCGCGTCCGGCGCCCCGGTGGCGGCGCCCGCGCCTGCCCCCGTCCCCGTCCCCGTTCCCGAGCCGGTCGCGGCCCCCGCCGCCGTGAACACCGAGGTCGAAGACGAGTTCGACATCGTGGACGGCCAGGCCTGCTCCATCGAGGACCCCGAGTGCGAGGCCTGCCAGTAGGGCGTGAGGCCGGGGGCCGCCACCTGGCGGCCCCCGCCGGGGCCGGTCCGTTCCAGGACCGGCCCCCGACCCGGCCGGCGTCCCGCTCCCGACAACGACCTTCCGGCCCGGCCGGAGAACGGAAAGTACCCCAGCATGACCGCAGTCTCCGAGAACAACGCCAGCGCCACCAGCGGCCTGGGTGAGATCGAGCGCGACGCCGAGCGCGTCAACGTCGACGACAAGGCGATGATCAACGCCCGCGCCGACGTCAACCAGCTGCTCCCGCTCAAGTACACGTGGGCGTGGGAGAAGTACCTCGCGGGCTGCAACAACCACTGGATGCCCACCGAGGTCGCCATGCAGGCCGACATCGCGCTGTGGAAGTCCAAGGACGGGCTGACCGATGACGAGCGCCTGATGCTCAAGCGCAACCTCGGCTTCTTCGCGACCGCGGAGTCGCTGGTCGCCAACAACATCGTCCTGGCCGTGTACCGCCAGCTCACCAACCCCGAGTGCCGCCAGTACCTGCTGCGCCAGGCCTTCGAGGAGGCGGTGCACACCCACACCTTCCAGTACATCTGCGAGAGCCTGGGCCTGGACGAGGGCGAGCTGTTCAACATGTACCGGGAGGTCCCGTCGATCACGGCGAAGGACGCCTGGGCGCTCAAGTACACCCAGAACCTGGAGAACCCGGAGTTCCGCACGGGTACGCCGGAGGCCGACCAGGCGTTCCTGCGCGACCTCGTGGCGTTCTACGTGATCTTCGAGGGCATGTGGTTCTACACCGGCTTCGCGCAGATCCTGTCGCTGGGCCGCCGCAACAAGATGATCGGTATCGCCGAGCAGTACCAGTACATCCTGCGCGACGAGTCGATCCACCTGAACTTCGGCATCGACGTGATCAACCAGATCAAGATCGAGAACCCGCACCTGTGGAGCGAGGAGTTCCAGGGCGAGGTGCGGCAGATGCTCGCGGACGCGTGCGAGCTGGAGGTGGCCTACGGCCGCGAGACCATGCCGCGCGGCGTGCTCGGCCTCAACTCGGAGCTGTGCGAGAAGTACATGCACTTCATCACCGACCGCCGCGCCGAGCAGATCGGTCTCGCCCCCATCTTCGGTCAGGCGGAGAACCCGTTCCCGTGGATGAGCGAGATGATGGACCTCCAGAAGGAGAAGAACTTCTTCGAGACCCGCGTCATCGAGTACCAGACCGGTGGCGGCCTGGACTGGGACTGACGGGGACCGGGCCCGTGTGAGGCGGGCCGAACAGCGCTTTCCTCCCGGGAGACGAAGACGGTCTCCCCTTGGGGCGGCCCGGATCGAGGCGCGCGATCCGGGCCGCTTTCGCGTGCGCGGGCGGGTTCCGGCACCCGGCCGGGACGCCCTCCGGACTCACCCCTTGTTGGTCCAGGTCATCCTGACGTTGAAGGTGGCCTCGCCGGTTCCCTTGACCACCACGACGTCGGCCTCGGCGCTCACGGTCACACCGAACTCGACCTCCGTTTCGGAGGGTGCCAGGGAGGACGAGGAGAGTTCCTCTAGTTGCGCGGACACGGCCTCGGCGATTTTCCTGATCCGGAGGAGGACGGAGTCGATCCTCTTGTCGCCGGTGGCCTTTTCGGGGGACCGGGAGACGTTGGACGCGCCCTCTCTCCGGACGGGAGCGGACTCGATGCTGATCACGGTGCCGTCGTCGGTGACGAAGTCGATCACTTTGTTCACACTGGCCTCACGCATTCTCCGAAGGGGATTGCCATTCCTCTTGATGTCCACAGAAAGTAAAATGATGTGAGATGTCCGGCAACGATGATATTCCGCTGCCGTCCGCGCGGAGGAAACGGTGGGACGTACCAGTTATGACCGGGCGAAACGACTCAAGTGCCACCTGGTGGGACGGGCGCGACGGCACCGGATGGCGCAAGTCGTCGAGGTCCGGGGCCGATTCCGACTGCTGCGAGGCCTCCCTGCGGGAGCCCGGCCGGGTCGTTCTCCGCGACTCCCACCACCCCGACGGGCACCTCCTGCGGTTCCCCGCCCAGGAGTGGCTGTCGCTGGTCTCGTCCCTGCTCTGAGCGGCCCCGTGCGGCCCCGGGGCGCCCCGGGGCCGCCCCGCCCTCAGTCCCTGACCGGGAAGATGTCGGTGTCCAGCCGGACGAAGGACGCCATCGTGGCCACGAACCGGTGGTCGGGGCCGACCCGGGACGTGTACTGCTCGCGCAGGGCCTCCCACTCCTCCCGGACGTCCTCGCCCAGTGCCCGCCGGCTGATCAGCAGGTTGCGCCGGGCCGTGGTCAGGAAGGTGTGGTGCTCACCCAGGGCGGCCCGGCACAGCTCCACGCCCGCGGCGTCCTGGGCGCGGGCCTCCTTGAGCCTTCCCAGGGCGAACAGGTCGTTGCCGAGGTTGACCTCGACGGAGGTGAGGGTGACGTCCGCGTCGGGGAAGCGCTCGCGGATCCCCGCCAGCGCCGTGCGGTCCAGCTCGTAGGCCCGCTCGTAGTCGCCCAGCACCCGGAACACGATCGCCGCGTTGGCCCGCGAGGCCCACGGGAAGAGGTGGCGGTCCGCGAACCTGTCGTCCATGTGCGCCAGGAGGTCCTCGGCCAGCTCCCTGGCCTCCTCCAGGCGGTTGGCGAAGGCCAGGTTCACCATGTGGATGCTGTTCAGGTGCAGAGTCGGCCTGGCATGAGGCCCGTACCGCGCGAGGCTGACCTCGCGCGCCTGCTCGGTCAGCTCCAGTGCCAGGGCGTGGTCGCCGAGCCTGCGGTGGATCACGGAGAGGAAGAGCGGTATCTCCGAGGTGTGGGTGCTGGCGTTGGCCTCGGTGACCTCGAAGCGCCTCCGGCAGTCCTCCAGGGTCTCCAGGGCCTGCGCCAGGTAGCCCAGGGCCATGAGGCCGAGGCCGATCGACAGCCGCGTCCGCAGCGTCGGGATGCCGTCCGGACCGAACACGTACTTGCGCTGTTCGAGGGTGCGCCGGTCCAGGTCCAGCGCCTCCTGGAAGCGGCCCAGGCGGCGCAGGCAGCTCCCGATGTCGTGCGCGATGACCAGGGTGTTCTCGTCGTCCTCGGCGAAGAGCGTGGTCCTGGTCCGGTGGATGTCCTCGAACATGGCCAGCGCCCCGGCGTAGTGCCCGAGGTTGCTGAGCGCGATGGCCCGCGCCCGGTGGGCCTCCAGGGCCTCCTCGCTCTCCGGGCCCTCCAGCTCCGTCTGCTCCGCGTACATCCGCTCCGCCTCGGCGAGGGCGATCTCGTTGTCGCCGCGGATCCGCAGGATCCGGGCGCGGATCAGCTGGATCTGGAAGCGCTGCGCGGTGTCGTCGTACCAGGCCTCGATGGCGCGGTCGGCCAGGGCCAGCGCCGCGTTGCCGTTGCCGGTCTCCACCAGGTACACGATCACGTTGCCGACCAGTCCGCGGACCTGCGGGTCGTGGCTGCGCCAGGCCTCCGAGGCGTCCACGTGGGTGAACAGCAGCTGGTACTCCGGCCAGTTCTGCGGCAGTTCGGGGCCGAGGGGGTCGCTCTGTGCCAGGAGCCGGTGGGCCAGGTCCCGGTAGCGCACCCGCTCCTCGTCGGTCAGGGTGCTCTGCACGACGGTCTGGAAGGTGACGTGCAGCTGGAACGTGTGGTTGGTCCGGTCGAACTCGGCGAGGCTGTGCCTGCTCACGTAGCGCAGCACCTTGGTCAGGACCATCTCGTTGCCGAGGATCTGCGCCAGGTCGGGGTTGGAGCTCAGCCCGCGGGCGCGGTGGAACAGGGTGCGGGAGAGGGAGCGGGGGGCGAAGAACGAGCAGAGCTGGACGAACTCCCGGACCATCCGCTTGAGGGGGCGGTCGGGCCCGGTGCCCCGGCGCAGGTCGTCGAGCTGCATGTTCCAGGCCGCGGCCAGGGGCAGGGGGTACAGGTCCTCCGGCTCCACGTGCGTGACGAGTTCGTCGAACTTGTTCTGGAGCAGGTGGAGGAACTCCTCCACGCTCATCAGGGAGTCCCGCAGGTAGGCGCCGACCTGTGCCAGGGCGAGGGGGAGGTGTTCCAGCCGGTCGGCGATCTGGAGGGCGGTCATGTCGTCCTCCAGGCCCTGGGGGCAGACCTTGCGGAGCAGGGAGACGCTCTCCTGCGGGCTCAGGCTGGGCACGATCGCGCCCTCGCTGCGCCCGCTGGGGATCCAGCTCTGGTCGCGGGAGGTGATGATGACGTCCCCGGGACCGTTCGAGGGCAGGGTGTCGTCCCCCAGCTGGTCGAGTTCGGAGACGTCGTCGAAGACGAGGAGCCAGCGTCCCACATGGGGGTCGCCCTCCAGGACCTCCCTGACCTGCTGGGCGACCTGCTCCAGGTTCCCGGTGTCCTCGCCGACGCCCAGGTACCGGGCCAGGCGCAGGTAGGACTGCTGGACGTCCGAGGCGCTGTTGGCGGCGAACCACCAGATCAGGTCGTACTCGTCCCGGTGCCGGTGCACGTACTCGGTGGCGATCTGGGTCTTGCCGATGCCGCCGCCGCCCGCCAGCAGGTAGACCCCTCCCGAGGACTCCTCCAACAGGTCGTGGACGTGTTCGAGGATGCTCTCGCGACCGGTGAAGTTGAGGTTGTGCGGGGGGACGCCGCGGAGCTTGGCGAGCGCCTTCGGCCGCGAGCGCCTCAGCCTCGAACTGCCGACGTCCAGGGGCTCCGGGATGGCGGTCTCCGTCGCGGGGGTGTGGGAGTCGGTCACGGTCGGGCTCGGTTCCTCTCGAGGGGCGGGGGACTGCGGACGGTGCGTGCCCGTGCGCCGGGGAGCGGTGCCAGGGACGCGCTCGACACCCGGAAAGGTGCCGTGGGCCGGGGAGGTGCCCGCCGGGGAGGTGCCGTGGGCGGGCGCCTCACCCAGCGCGGTCCGGAGGTGGTCGGCGAACCGGCGGTACTCGCCCGGCATCTCGGAGAGCGCGGGCAGCATGGCGCGGGCCAGGTCCTCCTCGCCGTCGAGCGAGGGGGCCAGGGGTGCGCCGGACTCGATCCGGGACAGCCACTGGTAGATCCGGGCGGCGTCCTTGAACTCGATGCCGAGGGAGTAGAACACCGACCGCATCACGCTGAGGTCGCCGAACCCGCCCAGGAGGTCCCGCCGGACCCCGGGCAGGAACTCCAGGGCCGTGGCGGCGGGGTCGTGGAGGTCTCCCAGGGGGGCGGCCGGGTCCATCAGCTCGCTGCCGAACACCTCGGCGATCTCGGTGACGGCCGCGCGCGCGTCGCGGGGGGCGTGCGGGATGTTGCCCTGGATCACCTCGGCGACCCGGAGGTTGACCGGTGCCTGGGCCAGCCGCACCGCGAGGTCGCGCGCGCCGCGCGAGGCGTGGGAGAGGAAGCGCGACACGGGATCGGGGTCCCAGGGGGCGGAGCCCGGGGGCCTCGTGCCGTCGAGGGGGAGGACGGCCACGTCGGCCTCCCAGGAGTCGACCGTGCGGTCTGCAGCCGCCGTCCACCCGGTGACGGCGTCCGGGGTGGACTCCAGGACGGGAAGCACGGCGACGTTCCCGGGCAGGCCGGTGTCCTCGGCGCCGCTCGCGGGCCCTGCGAACACCCAGGCCGAGGGTGAGACGGGTGTCGGCGCGGTCATGCGCATCGGCCTGGGCGCGAGCGTGCCCCCCGACCAGACGGAGCGGTCCATGAGGTGGAGGAGCGCGGTCGGCAGGCGGGAGGCGAGCGAGGCGGCCCAGGTCCGCAGCCTCGGCCGGCGCCATCCCCGGTCCTGTGTGTCCGTGACGAGGAGGACGGCCGCCGCCTCAGCTGGGAGGGGGGAGTGGAGCGGCCACGCGGGACCGTGTTCGTCGCCGGTGTGGGTGGGACGGCCGGGGTGGAAGCGGACGACCGCGCACCCGGCACGCTCGGCCCCCTCGACCAGTTCGGCCACACTGTCGCGGTGCAGCTCCATCAGGGGGGAGGAGTCGACGAGTACGACCAGGCGGGACGGGCCACCTGTCAGATTGCTGAGTGCGTTCTGGTACCTGTGGGACAAATCGTCCATTATGTCGTCTTTTTCCCCTATGGGGGTCTCCAAAGGAGGGGTCAGTGGAGATGCTTCCCTCTTTTGAACTCCTCCTGGAACTTTTCGGTGCGTCAAGTGTGCCATGGCGTCCCGGTTGACGGCGACGCGGCGCGAAGATCGTCTCTTTTCCTTTTATGTGGCCTGCCAGGGCGTTCTCTGCTTTCGACGATTTTCGGCTGACCAACGGCGGAATAGGGGATGGGTCGGAACGGTCGCCACGGTGGCTCTGCGAAGTCGATCACTCCGGTGCGTCATGGGGATCACCCGCCCCGGGGCCTAGGGATCCGCCGTCGAGAACGGCCCCGGCGAGGACGTCCCCGTAGTCGTCGTGGATCAGCGAGACGTCCCGCAGTTCGGGGAGGTCCTGGGCCCTGTCCCGGAGGGTACGGGCGAGGGCGGTGATCCTCACCCGCGCCCGGGGCTCGCGTTCGAGCAGTTCGGTGACGAAACCGAGAACGGCCTTCTTGGGGCCCTTGATGATGGTGGGGACGCCCATGACGACGGCGGAGTCGTAGACGTGTTCGGCGTCGTCGGTCTCGGAGTCCACGGCGCACACGGTCAGATGGGTCCTGGTGAGGGCGTCGGCGACCTCGCTGGCCTGCTTCTCCCAGGTGAGGAGGACGTTGGGGTCCCCCACCAGCGCCTTCTCCCGCTGCTCCTCCGAGCGCAGGCGCCACCGGTCGGGCGGTGTCCCCAGGTAGCTCGGGTTCAGGTGCCGTTCCCGGATGTGGTAGACGATCTCGTACCTCGATCCCAGGCGGGGAGGGAACTGCACCTCGCTGGTGCCGGTGGCCTGGCCCAGGCGCAGGTGCAGCAGGTTCCTGGGCAGGAAGACGCGCAGCCGCAGGGACTCCTCGTTCGGGGTGACCAGCCTGCGCATCACCACCTCGCTCATGAGGTCGCCGATCTCGTCGCAGATCTGCGGCTCGCGGACCAGCCTGGTCTCCTGGTGCAGGGGCCGGCCGCCCCCCTCGCCCCGGTGGGCGAAGCCGTGCGAGAGATTGAAACCGCCGGTCACCGGCTCCAGGTCGAAGAACACCATCGTGTCGGGTTCGTCGGGGCCCGTTTCGGGGTGAGTGAGGGGTGCGGGCCCGCCGGGTCCGCGGAGGCGCTCGTCCCGGTCCTCGACCAGGGCCTCGGCCCATGTGCTCCCCAGGACGGAGGCCTCGTCCCGGATCCACTGCCACACCATCTGCGGGACCGGCCGGTGAGGGGAGATCTCCCGGTAGACGTGGTGCACCCAGGCCACCCGTAAGGGCGGTCTGCCGGCCTGCGGAACCAGGTCCCACAACGCTGTGAGGACGCGCCAGGCGGTCGTGGCCGCGCCCTGCTGCCTGACCCTGCGCATCTCACGCGAGCGCAGCAGCGCCTCCGGCGGAACCGCCTCCAGGGGGATCGAGTCCAGGAGGTCGTGCAGGCGGTCGTAGGTGCGCTTTCCGCACAACGACTCGTCCGTCAGCCGCTGCACCGAGACGCGCTCACCCCCCTCCCGCTCGCCCAGGACCTCCTCCACGGGCAGGATGAACACGATGCCGGAGGGTTCGTCGGGGGCGTTCCACACGTACTGGTGGTTCTTCTGCACGAGGCCCACCAACTCGCCGGTCTCGCTGCGGACGGCGCATCCGCTGAACCCGCCCGTGACCTGGGCCAACCGTGACGGCGGGATCTCGATCTGGTGGGTGACGCCGTTGGGGCCGCCCTTGCCCTGGTAGGTCATCGAGGCCTGGAGCGAGCGCATGTGCTCCGGGTAGCCCGTCGTGTACAGGGCCTGCCCCCGGTCCAGGTCGGCGCAGCCGCTCAGCACGGGGAAGTCGGTGTCCGGCAGTCCGGGGCCGAGCAGGTGCAGCAGGGCGAGGTCGCGGCTCAGCGGCCCCGCCGACCACAGGTCGGTGCGGACCTCGGCCTCCCACACCCGGTCGTCGAAGGAGCGCAGGCGCACCGTGGTGCCCGCTCCGGGGTGCTCCTCCGCGTCCTGGTGCCGGCCGAGTGCGGTGTTGACGACGTGCGCGCACGTCACCAGGAGACGGGGGGAGAGCAGGACGGCGCCGCCCACGACGTTGTCCACGGCCTCGTCCGCTGCGCCGTACGGGTTGAGCACCCGCATCTGCCAGGCCGGTTCGTTGGGCTGCAGACCGCGGGGAGAAGGGGGGATGGCCACTGGCGGGGGGACCTCTCTCGAATCCGTTGTGCCCGGAACAGTTCCCCTGCGGGGCGACTGTGAACCAGGAGACGGGAGGCCGACACCGGTCGCCGCAGAGCCCTCCGGCGCACGAGCGGCCCGCGCGCTCCCGCCGGGCCGCCCCCGCCCTTCCGCGCCCCCGGGGGACCGGCCCGAGGACGGCACACGGCGTGGGCAGGGCCCGACCTGGCGCCGCGACCCCGGAGGGCGGTAGAACGGTGACATGTCGTCACTGACGGAACATCCAGCCGCATGGGCTCGGACCGACGTCCCCGAGGGGCTCGGTCTGGGCGCACTCATTCCCGAATCCGACGGCTACCGCCTGGAGGCGGGGGAGACCGTGGTCGAGGGCGAGGAGCGGTTCTTCACCCGCTTCACCGTCCGCACCGACCTGGCCTGGGCGACCAGGGAGGTGCGCACCGAGGTCCTGACCGCGCGGGGCCCGGCGTCGGTCGTCCTCACCGCCCAGGGCGGCCACTGGGCCGACGCCGAGGGCAACCCCCTCCCCGGGCTGGTCGGCTGCCTGGACGTGGACGTCGCCGCGACCCCCCTGACCAACACCCTCCCGATCCGCCGCCTGGGCCTGCGGCCCGGCGAGTACCGGGACATCCAGGTCGTCTGGATCGACATCCCCTCCCTGCGCGTGCGCCGGGTCCGGCAGCGCTACACGCGCCACCCGGCCGAGGGCGGGCTGGAGCGCTACACCTACCGGGACCCCCTGCACGGCGAGTACCGACTCTCGGTGGACGGGCACGGCGTGGTGGTCGACTACGAGCGCTTCGCCCGGCGCCTGTGCACCGAGGGTTGACCCCCGGGCGGCGCCCGCTGCCCGAGCCCTGTGCTCCGATCATGCCGCGGGCCCCGCCTCCTCCCGGTGCCGCGGCACCGCCGTCCTCCCGTGCCGTGGCGCGCTGCCCCGTCCCGTCGTCCGCTGCGCCCCGGCCGGGCTCCGGCCCGGGGCGCGCCTCCCTCCCCCTTCTCCGGCCGCCCGTGAGACCCCGGGTCGCCGGTCCGCCGCGCCGCAAGCGATAATCGGCGGCACACGCACGACACCCACGGGGGACAGCAGTGACCGACACCGAGTTGAGACGGGCACGCCGCGAGATCATCCTCGACCTCGACGTGCCCGAGGCCTTCGACGCGCGGGCCGAGATCGAACGGCGCGTGGCCTTCCTCTCCGACCTCCTCGCCACCACCGGCGCCACCGCCCTCGTCCTGGGCATCAGCGGCGGCGTCGACTCGCTCACCGCGGGCCGCCTGTGCCGCCTGGCGGTGGACCGCGCGCGGGAGGGCGGGCACACGGTCGAGTACGTCGCCATGCGCCTCCCCTACGGCGCGCAGAAGGACGAGGAGGACGCCGCCCGCGCCGTCGCCTTCACCGAGCCGGACCGCTGCCTCACCGTGGACGTCAAGCCCGCCAGTGACGCCATGGCGGCCTCCCTCGCCGCCGGGGGCATGACCTACACCGGTGCGGCCTCCGAGGACTTCGTCATCGGCAACGTCAAGGCCCGCCAGCGGATGATCGCCCAGTACGCCGTCTCCGGGGGGCTGCGCGGCCTGGTGGTCGGTACCGACCACGCGGCCGAGGCGGTCACGGGGTTCTTCACCAAGTACGGTGACGGTGGCGTGGACGTCGTCCCGCTGACCGGACTGACCAAGCGCCGGGTGCGCGCGGTCGCCGCGGAGCTGGGTGCCCCGGGGGACCTGGTCGCGAAGGTGCCCACCGCCGACCTGGAGACCCTGTCGCCGCAGAAGCCGGACGAGGAGGCGCTCGGTCTGACCTACGATCAGATCGACGACTTCCTGGAGGGGTTGCCCGTGCCCGAGCACGTGGAGACGACCCTGGTCGACCGCTACCGCGCCACCGCGCACAAACGCGCCCTGCCCACCGCACCCTGAGCCGCCGTCCGGCGCTCACGGACACGGCTCGTCGCACCCGTCGCCGCTACCCTGTCGGATCCCTTCCGCGCGGTGGTGCGGGCACCACCTTTTCCAGGAGGGCGAACCGTCGGTTGAAAAGGGGCGTCAGATCCATCGCGACCAGGTGCCATTTCCACCTATGGTCGTACCAACGCGCGTCACCAGCTGCCGACACCGACGCGAACCCGCCATGGGCGCGTTGGAGAACGCGTCGCCACCCCCCTGATCCCGGTCGGCTCGACCATTGGGAACACGCTGTGCCCAGGGGCGTCCGCGCACGGGAAGACCAAGGAGCGACCGATGACCGTGACTGTCGAGAACGAGAGCGGGGGAGCGCTGTCCGCGCCCCCGCCCGGCACCGTCCAATCGGCGTCACCCGCCGCCGACCAGCGGGTGCCCCGTCCCGGAGCGGGGCGTGACAGGTTTCTCGACGTCATCAGGCTCCTGGTCATGGCCCTCGTGGTCCTGCAGCACTGGTGGCTCCCCGTCCTGGTCCAGGACCAGGGTGCCCTGGAGGCGGGCAGCATCCTGGAAACCGAGGGCGGCTTCGCGCTGACCTGGGTCGTCCAGGTCATGCCGCTGATCTTCTTCGTCGGCGGTGCCGCGAACCTCATCAGCTGGCGCTCGGCCTCCGGCAGGGGGGTCACGGCCGCCACCTGGTACGCGCGCAGACTGCGCCGCCTGGCCTGGCCGGTGGTGCCGCTCGCGATCGTGTGGATCGTCGCCTCCCACCTCCTGGTCCTGGGCGGAGCTCCCGCGCAGCCCGTCCTGGTGGGCGCGGGTGCGGCGGGCATGGTCCTGTGGTTCCTGGCCGTGTACGTGCTGGTCGTGGTGGCGACCCCGGTGCTGTTCAGTGCCCAGGAGAAGTTCGGCTGGTGGGTCCCGGCGGCGCTGCTCGCCGGTGCGATCGCCGTCGACGCCGTCCGGTACGGGACCGGCGCGGACTGGGTCGGCTACCTGAACATCGCGTTCGTGTGGCTGGGCATCCACCAGCTGGGCTTCCGCTACGCGACCGGGACGATCCGCCTCCGCTACGCGGCGATGATGGCCGTGGGCGGCGGTGTCGCGGCGCTGGCCCTGGTGCTGGCCGGCCCGTACTCGGTGAACATGACGGGCGTGTTCGCCGCCGAGACCTCCAACGTGTCCCCGCCGACCCTGGTGCTCGGCGCCCTGGGCGTCCTCCAGATCGGCGTCGCGGTGCTGCTGCGCGAGAGGATCAGCGCGTGGTCGGACCGCCCGGGTCCCGCGCGGATGCTGGACCGGATCTGCCCGCAGCTGATGACGGTCTACCTGTGGCACATGATCCCGGTCAGCCTGGTCGCGGGGGTCCTGGTGTTCGGACTGGGGATCGACACCCCGGAGCCGCTGACGGGCATGTGGCTGCTGTGGGGCGTCCTGGGCGTGGCGGTCCTGCTGCCGATGGTCGTCCCGCTGGCGCACTGGGCGGTGCGGTTCGAGAACCCGCCGAAGGCGCTGGGCGGGGCCCCCGGCCTGGTGCGCGTCCTGGTCGCGGCGGCGCTGATCGGCGGCGGCATGCTGATGCTGACGGTGTCGGGTCTGGGGCTGGGCCTGGCGCCCCTGCTCGGGCTGCTCGCCGTCCTGACGGGTGTGATGCTGACACGGTCCCCCTCTCCGGCACGGTCTCCCTCTCCGGCACGGGCCTGACACCCGATCCGGTCCCGGGACGCGGTCGGAGCACTTCTCCCGGTGCCGGTCCGTGGTGGCGCGCACCGGAGCGGGTAGACCGGACAGCATGGATCCGACACGCATCGCCTTCGAACGACGCGGACACGGCCGTCCGCTGGTCCTGCTCCACGGGCTGGGCGACCGGCGCCAGAGCTGGAAGGTCGTCATGACCCGGCTCGTCCGGGACTACGAGGTCATCTGTGTGGACCTGCCCGGCTTCGGATCCACCCCCGCTCCGGGCACCGACGAGCCCTACGACATCCTCACCCTGACCGAGGACGTCCGCGCGCTCTGCGAGCTCCACGGTTGGGAGCGTCCGCACCTGGCCGGGAACTCCCTCGGCGGGTCGATCGCCCTGGAGCTGGGGACGCAGGGGGTGGCGGGATCGGTGACGGTGTTCTCCCCGGCCGGGTTCTCCGACAACCTCGCCCGGTGGGGTATGCGCACGGTCGGCGTGGCCGCCAACCTGGCGACCCGGATGCCGACGCAGGTCAAGGAGCGCCTCGCCAACACCGCCCCGGCCCGCGCCGCCGCGAGGATCGCGCTGCGTGGCGACCCCTCCTCGCCCGAGTCCAAGGCCACCCGCTTCAGCGTGCAGGGGCTCGAACCGGGAGCCCCCTACGTGCGCATGGTGCCGCGTATCGCCGAGTACGACTTCGCGGCGCGGCCCATCCCCTGCCCCGTGACCATCGCCTGGGGCGATCGCGACCGGACGCTGCTGCCGTCCAGCGCGGTGCACGCCCACGAGCGGGTGCCGAACGCGCGCATGGTCTCCCTGATCGGCAGCGGGCACATCCCCATGGCCGACGACCCGCTCACGGTCGCCGAGCACATCCGGTGGACCTGTCGCGCAGCCGACCTCGGGCACCGGCGGGGCACCGCCGGGGGGCGCGTCGGCCGCCTCAGGAGCTGAAACCGCCGTCGCTGCTGATCACCTGGCCTGTCACCCAGTCGGCCTCGTCGGTGGCCAGCCACGCCAGCAGCCTGGCGGGGTCGTCCGGTACGCCCACCCGCCCCGCGTGGAAGCGGGGCAGGACGCGGTCCCTGAGCTCGTCGTCGATGTAGCCGGTCTGGACCGGGCCGGGGTCCACCGCGTTCACGGTGATGTTGCGGGGGCCCAGCTCGGCGGCGAGGGTCGGGGTGATCTGGGCGAGGACGGCCTTGGCCGACGCGTAGGCGACCTCTCCCGGCATGGCGCCGTGGATCTGCCCGGAGGTCATGAACAGCACCCGGCCGCCGGGCCGCCCGTCGTGCCGGGCGGCGAAGGCCTGGGTGAGGAGGAGGGGCGCGCGGGCGTCGACCGCCCAGTGCCCGTCGAGCATCTCCAGGGTGACGTCGGCGAGGGGGGCGTCGCCGCCGTTGCGGGCGTGGTTGGCGACGAGGACGTCGAGGTGCCCGAACGAGGCGATGGTCTCCTCCACCACACGCCGGGGCGACTCGGGGTCGGCCATGTCGGCGCCGATGTCACCGACACCCGCACGGGGATCGCCGAGCGCCGCGCGGACGCCGCCGAGGACGGCGTCGAGGTCGTCGCTCCCCCAGGGGAGCCCGGCGTCGTGGGGCTGGTGGTGGTGCACCATGACCGATGCTCCGTAGGCGGCGAGTCGGCGGGCGACGGCGTAGCCGATGCCCCCGCGCCTGCTCGCCCCGGTGACCAGCGCGACCCGGCCGCGCAGGGGCAGCGGGTCGCGGACCAGCCGGTCGCCGTCGGCTTCCGCCGGTGTGTGGGGGTGGCTCATGGGGGCCTTCCGTTCGTCGGTGCGGGACCGGGCCGGGGCGCCCGTCCGGGGGCGGCGCGGACACGCCGTGCGGTGCCGCACGGCTTTGGGCGGGGAGACCCTCGCACACGCGGGCCGGGGGACGCACCGGGTTTTCGGGGCCACCGAGCGACCCCGTCCGGAATAATCCGGTCTGTCCTCTCTCGCGTGTTCTGTTCACAGGGGTCCCAGGGCTACCGCCGTGTCGAGGTCGCGGGATAGCGTGGACCGGCGTACCGACGAGGAGGCAGTGGATTGACAGCATCGACACACCGTGCCCCGGGACATCCCGAGTGGCTGCGGGAGGAGGAGCGGAGGCTGCGCGCCTTCGCCGCCGGTTCCGCGGTGCCCGACGGCTTCGGCTGGCTGGACGCACGCGGGAGGGTCGAACCCGACCGGCCGGCCGCCACCTGGATCACCGCGCGGATGACGCACGTGTTCTCCCTGGCCCACCTCCGCGGTGACGCCGACGCCGGTCGGCTCGCCGACCACGGCGTGGCCGCCCTGGCGGCCGGGCCGCTGCGTGACGGGGCGCGGGGCGGGTGGTTCGACCAGGTCCCGGAGGGCCGGTCCGGAGCAGCCTCCTCACCTGCCAACACCTCCCGGGAGCGCTCCCAAACAGAGCGGGACGAGACGGTCGGCGAAGGGTCCGGCGGTCTCCCGGGGAAGTCCGCCTACGAGCACGCGTTCGTGGTCCTGGCGGCCTCCACCGCCACCGCGGCGGGACGGCCCGGGGCCCGCGACCTGCTCGACGAGGCGCTGCGGGTCATGGACACCCACTTCTGGGACGAGTCGGCGGGAGCCGTGCGGGAGAGCTGGGACGCCGGGTGGAGGACCACCGAGGAGTACCGGGGCGCGAACAGCAACATGCACTGCGTCGAGGCGTTCCTCGCCGCGGCCGACGCCACCGGTGACACCCTGTGGACGCGTCGCGCGCTCGCCATCGCCGAACGCCTGATCCACGGGGTGGCCGCCGCGCACGACTGGCGCCTGCCCGAGCACTTCACCCCCGGTTGGGAGCCCCTCCCGGACTACAACCGGGACCAGCCCGACCACCCCTTCCGCCCCTTCGGCAGCACCACGGGCCACCTGCTCGAATGGGCGCGGCTGCTGGTCCACCTGGAGATCGCGCTCACCCGGTCCGGTGAGCCCGTCCCCGACTGGCTGCTCCCCGACGCGGAGAGGCTCTTCGCCCACGCCGTCCGGCGCGGATGGGGGACCGACGGCGAGGACGGGTTCGTCTACACCCTCGACTGGAAGGACGGCCCGGTCGTGCGAGAGCGCATGCACTGGGTCGTGGCCGAGGCGACGATGGCCGCGTGGGCGCTGGCCCGGCACACGGGCGACGACGGATACGACGTCCTCTACGACCGCTGGTGGGCCTACGCCGACCGGTTCCACCTGGACCGCGAGCACGGCAGCTGGCACCACGAACTCGATCCGGCCAACCGGCCGGCGGAAAGCGTGTGGGCGGGCAAGCCCGACGTCTACCACGCCTACCAGGCCGCACTCCTGCCCCAGATCGGCTTGTCGACCACCCTCGCGGACGCGCTCTCCACGGCGTCCGCCCCGGCCCCCGGAGGGGACGCGTGAGCGCGCAGAACACGGACGGGGCGCGGGACGCCGGCCCCGCACGACTCGTCGTGATCGGTGAGAACGTCATGGACCTGCTGCCCACCGGCCACGGCGCCGACGTGCTGCGGGCCTCTCCCGGGGGCGGTCCCGCCAACACGGCGGTCTCGGCGGCCCGGCTCGGCACCCCGACCCGCCTGCTCGCCCGGATCGGCGCGGACGGGTTCGGCGCGATGATCCGCGAAAGGCTGCTCGGGGAGGGCCTCGACCCCGCCGGGCTCCTGGCGGCGGAGGAGCCGTCGGCCCTGGCCCTGGCCACGCTCGGCCCGGACGGGTCGGCCCGCTACGACTTCCGCATGGACGACGCCGCCGACTGGCGTTGGCGCGACGGTGAGCTGCCGGACGAGCTGGAGCCGCAGGTGCGTGCCCTGCACGCCGCCTCGATCGCCCTGTTCCGGGAACCGGGGGCCTCCCGGATCGAGGCCCTGCTGCGCCGCGAGCACGGGCGGGGCCGGGTGACGCTCACCTTGGACCCCAACATCCGCCACGACGTCATCGGCGACCCCGCGGCCGCGCGCGCCCTGGCCCTGCGGCACTGCGCGCAGGCGCACGTGGTCAAGGCGAGCGACGAGGACCTCGCGTTCCTGTACCCGGACCTGTCGCCGTCGCGGGCGGCCCACGCCCTCGCCGACCTCGGTCCGTCGCTGGTGGTGGTGACCCTCGGCGGCGAGGGCGCCCTCGCGGTCTCCCACGGGGTGGAGGCGTCGGTGGACGCGCCCGAGGTGGAGGTCGTGGACACGGTCGGTGCGGGCGACTCGTTCATGGGTGCGCTGCTGAACTGGCTGGACCGCCACGGACTGCTGGGCGAGGATCCCGGCAAACGTCTGGCGGGGATGGGCGCGGCGGACCTGGAGGGGATGCTGGGGTTCGCGGCGTCCGCCGCCGCGGTCACGGTGACCCGGGAGGGGGCCGACCCGCCCGTTCTGGCGGACCTGTCGGACCCCGCGGGGAACACGGTCTGAACAGCGGGGCCGCCGGGCGACCGGCGGCCCCGCCCGGCCTCCGACGGTGTCAGAGGCCCTCGCGGGTCTGGCGGACGACGTGGTCGACCACGTCGGTGAGGCGGCCCCGCCGGGCGTGCGCGGCGCGTTGGCGGGCCGCGCCCGTCCCGGTCCCGCGTACACGGTCGAGCAGGGCGGACACCAGGTCGGCGTCGCCGTTGGCGGCGAGGCCGGGGAGCGCCGCGTGCGACAGCCGCTCGACGGCGAACGGCCCCGGCAGGCAGTCGCCGGTGAGGGGGTCGGGCACACTGCCCTCCAGGCCGTCCCGGGCGGCCCGCCACACGGCGGCGCGCAGCGCCTGGTCGGGGATGTCCGGCGCGGGTACCCCGTGGTGGACGTCGGTGAGCGCGCGGGTGGCCAGGCCGCGTGTGAGGGCGGCGAACAGCAGTGCCTCCTCGGCGGTCGCGGCCACGTCGCCCACCCGGATCTCCAGCGTGGGCAGGTGGTCGGACAGGCGGACGTCCCAGTAGACCATGTGCCTGTCCAGGATCGCTCCGCTGTCGGACAGCGACCGCACCGCCCGCTCGTGCGCGGCCAGGGAGCGCAGCAGCGGTGGCGGCCCGGCGGAGGGCAACCGGTTCCAGGTGACCGTCCGCCAGCTCGCGTACCCGGTGTCGCGGCCCCCGTGGAAGGGCGAGTTCGCGGACAGGGCCACCAGGAAGGGGAGCCACCGGCGCAGGTGGTCGCTCACCGCCACGGCGGTCTCCCGGTCGGGGATACCCACGTGCACGTGGCATCCGCACACCACGTGGGAGGCGCGCAGCCCGCCCGCGTGCACGGCGATGTCGGCGTAGCGCCTGCCGTCGCTCACCAGGGCGGCCGAGGTGTCGCCGAGGACGGCGGTGCCGGTGGCCGCCACGGCGAGTCCGACCTCGTCGGCCGAGCGGCCGAGTTCGCGGCGGGCCGCGCGGAGGAACCGCAGGGCGTCGTCGGCGGTCGTGCACACGGGGCTGTTGGCCTCGACCTGCACGCGGCTGAACTCCCCGCACAGGCGGCCGTCCGGCAGACGGGAGCGGGAGAGGAGCTCGGGTGCGCGGGAGAGGATCCGGCGGGTCCGGGGATCGACGACGAAGAACTCCTCCTCGACACCGAACGTGGGGCTTCTCGCGGTGGTGCGGGTGTGGGTGGATGCCGGTAACCAGTGGTCGTGTGCTGCCGTGGAGCGGTTCTCCATGGGCGTCGGTCCCTCCTGCTGTCCGGGGGTGTCCCGGACTGGATATCCCGTGCAGGGCGGCCGCGACAGTGTCCCGAAGAAGACAAAGAGCTATCCGTTGATTTGTTTGTCTCATTTGTCGGGATCGCGGGTATGTCGTTGCGCGCACGTTACGGCTTTATAACCACCAGCCCGCTCGGCGAACCCTCGGAAGGGCTCGGGGATGCCGGGGGGAGTGAGCGACGTCACTCTCCAGGGGGCCGTGGAAACGCAGGTGGACGCTGGGATACCGTCGCGTAGCACTCGCCCCCGGTGCCCCCGGAACACCGCCCGCGGGGGTCTTGGAACCATCGCGTGCGACTCCGTGCGGGCATCGGTGAAACGACCAGTGTGGACGTCCGCACCTGCCGTGACCGGGGCGCGCTGTGCGAATGTGAGCACGTGGCAGGCAGCGAAACCGAACCCCCGCAGACCCGCCTCCGTGGCCGTGACACGGAGACCCGGGCCCTCACCGACGCCCTGGACGACGCCAGGTCCGGACGCGGCGCCGCACTGCTCGTCTCCGGTGGTCCGGGGCGGGGCAAGAGCGCACTCCTCGACCACGCCCGCGGTGCCGCAGGTGGTTTCACCGTGCTCCACACGGGAGGGATCACCGACGAGGCGAACCTCCCCTTCTCCGGGCTCCAACGCCTGCTCCGCCCGCTCGGGGCCGAGGTCGACGCCCTCCCGGAACCCTGGCGCGCCCTCCTCAGGGACGCCCTGACACGGGGATCGGTGGCGGACGCCGACCGGCTCACCCTCTACACCGCGCTGCCCGAACTCCTGTCCCGCACCGCCGCCGGCCGCGACCGGCCGCTGCTGGTGGGCGTGGACGACGCCGACCGGCTGGACGCCCCCTCACTCGACGCACTCTCCTTCACCGCCCGCCGCCTCGGCGGAACCCCGGTCGCCGTCCTCTTCACCGCGCGCGAGGGGCACGGCAAACCCGCCGGCGCGCGTCTGCCCGAGACCATGGGCGAACCCACCCCCGACGCGCTCGTCCCCGGCATCGCCGAACTCCTCCTCGCACCCCTGGAGGAACGGGCGGTGCACGACATCCTCACCGACAGCGCCCCCGTCACCCTCGCCGCCGCCGTCCGCTCCTCCCTGGTCCGCGCCGCCCACGGCAACCCGGCCGCCGTCCTCGGCTACCTGCGCGGACTGACCCCGGCGCAGCTCCTCGGCGAGACCCCGCTGCCCGAGGCGCCCCGCCTGCCCGGGCGCCTGCGCGGCGACTTCCTCACCCCCTACCGCGAACTGCCGGAACGGGCCCGGCACCTCCTCCTGCTCGCCGCGCTCAGCACCGCACCCCGCGTCCACCTGCTGGTCTCCGCCTCCGGCGGCTCCGACACCTCCATCACCGACCTCGAACCCGCCGAGGAGCGCGGACTGGTCCGCGTGGAGGGCGACGCCGTCGTCTTCACCGACCCCCTGACCCGCGAGGCGATCGCGCAGGACACCCCCGCCGGTCGGCTGCGCGACGCCCACCGGGCGCTGGCCGGGGCGGTGGACCCCGAGCGGGCCCCCGTGGAGTTCTCCCGGCACGCCGCCGCGGGAACGAGCGCCCCCGACGCGGCCCTGTTCGAGGCGGTCTCCGCCGCCGCCCGCCGGGCCAAGCGCCTGGAGGGCCGCCTCGCCGCATCCCACGCCTTCGAGCGCGCCGCCTGGCTGTCGCCCGACTCCGACGAGCGCGCCTGCCGCCTGACCACCGCCTCCTACGAGGCCTACATGGCGGGCCGCACCGAGCGCGCCACCCGCCTGCTGTCGCAGGCACGCCCGCTCGCGGTCTCCGACAGGCGCCGTGTCACCGTCGACTTCATCGACGCCCAGCTCGCCATGCGCGGCGAGAACGCCCTCGACGTGGCCGAGCGGCTGCACTCCGTCGGGCGCGAACTCATCCCGCACGACCGCTTCCTGGCCCTGCGGGCGCTGGCGCGCTCCGCCGACTCCGCATCCCTGGCCGGTGACGCCGGACGCCACGCCCGGTCCGCCGAACTGGCGGTCTCCCTGGTCCGGGCGGACGATCCGGCGCCGATGCGCCTGCTGTCGGCCTTCCTGGAGGGCTGCATGATCTCCTTCCGGGGCGACTACCCGGGGTCCACGCCCCTGCTGCGCGAGGCCACCGGACTGGCGGAGATCGCCAAGCCCTCCGAGCTGATCTGGGCCGGCATCAGCGGGTTGCGCCTGGCCGACGCGCCCTTCGTCCGTACCGCCACCTCGCGGGCGGTGGCGGTCGGCCGGGCCCGCGGCGAACAGGCCACCCTGCCCGCCGCGCTGGGGTTCCTGGTCTTCTCCGAGTTCTGGAGCGGCCGCTTCCCGTCGGCGGCGGGCACCGCGCTCACCGGGCTCCGGGTGTCCCGCGAGAGCGGCCAGACCATCTGGGCCACCCAGCACCTGGCCTCGCTCGCCATGATCGCCGCCATCCAGGGAGACGTGGACACCTGCCGGATCCGGGCCCGCGCGGTCGCCTCGCAGGCGGGCGAGAACAGCCTCGGGCTGGCGGCGGCCCTGGCGTCCTGGGCACTCGCCGTCCTGGAGCTGTCCAGGGGCAACGCCGCCGAGGCGTTCTTCCGGCTCCGCTCCCTCGTGCACTCCGCCCCGGGCCACGGCCACCCCACCATGCGGCTGCTGACGGCCCCGCACTTCGTGGAGGCGGCCGTCAGGATGGGTGAGACGGAGTGGGCGCGCACCTCCCTGACCGGGTACCGGCGCTGGGCCGAGTCGGTGGGAAGTCCGAGCGCGCTGGCCCTGGCCGCGCGCGGCTCCGGACTGCTGGCCACGGGGGACGAGGCCGCCGACCACTTCGAGAACGCCCTGGCCCTGCACCGGACGTGCGGGGACGACGACGTCGAGCACGCCCGCACCCAGCTGCTGTTCGGCGCCTTCCTCCGCAGGGCACGCCTTCCGGGGAGGGCCCGCGAACACCTGAACAACGCGCTGGAGACCTTCGAGCGCTTCGGCGCGAGGCTGTGGGTGCGGCAGACCCGCGCCGAGCTGCGCGCCATCGGCACCGCCGAACGCGGCCCCGAACCCGGGCCGCACTCGGCCGGCGAGCTGACCGCGCAGCAGCAGCAGATCGCGCGGCTGGTCGCCGAGGGCGCCACCAACCGCGAGGTGGCCGCGCACATGTTCATCAGCCCGCGCACGGTCGAACACCATCTGCGCGGCATCTTCCGCAAGCTCAACATCAGGTCCCGCGTGGACCTGGCCCGCCTGTTCAACTGACCTTCCGGTCCGCCGGCCCCCGGGCCGACGGACGCCCCAGTCATACCAACTGGTCGGTACGGGTTTTCGGACGGTAACCGCGAGAAAGGCAGCCATGACAACGACCGCAACGGACCATCTCCTGAGAGCGGACGGGGTGACCGTGCGCTTCGGAGGCCTCACCGCGCTCGACGACGTCGGGCTCCAGGTCGCGCCGGGGTCCGTCGTCGGCCTCATCGGTCCCAACGGCGCGGGCAAGACCACCCTGTTCAACGTCCTGTCCGGCGTGCTGCGACCCACCACGGGCACCATCACCTGGAAGGGGAACCCGCCGCCCGGCCGCCGCACCCACCACCTCGCCCGCGCCGGGATCGCCCGCACCTTCCAGGGCCTCAACCTCTTCCCGCTGATGACGGTCCTGGACAACGTCGTCGCCGGAGCCGACCGCCTCGCCTCAGGAGGGGCGTTCTCACTGATCAGCGGGCTCGGGCGGCACCACCGCGACGAGAGGGAACTGCGGGACCGCGCCCTCGCCGCGCTGGAGCGCTTCGGGATCGCCGAGCACGCGTACCGGCTCCCCGGAACCCTCCCCTACGGCGTGCAGAAACAGGTCGCCCTCGCCCGCGCCTGCGTCGGCGAACCCGAACTCCTCCTCCTGGACGAGCCCGCCAGCGGACTGTCCGGCACACAGATCGACGCCCTCGCCGCACAGATCCGCGGCTTCAGCCAGGACATGGCCGTCGTCCTGGTCGAACACCACATGGACCTGGTCATGCGGGTCTGCGACCACATCGTCGTCCTCAACTTCGGCCGGGTCATCTCCACCGGAACCCCCGCGCAGGTCCAGGCCGACCCCCTCGTCACCGAGGCCTACCTCGGCACCCCCGACGGGGACGCCGACCCCGGCCACGCGAACGGAGACCCCCGATGACCGCGGAACCCCTCCTCACCGTCGAAGGGCTCAGCGCCTCCTACGGCGCCGTCCGCGCGCTCGACGGCGTCTCCCTCACCATCCCCTCCGGCGGCCTCTGCGCCGTGCTCGGCGCCAACGGCGCGGGCAAGACCACGCTGCTGCGGACCATCACCGGCCTCCACCCCGCCTCCTCCGGGAAGGTCCTCCTCGGCGGCGAGGACATCACCCGCCTCGCCACCGAGAAGGTCATCACCCGCGGCCTGGCCCACGTCCCCGAGGGCGGAGGCGTCATCGCCGAGCTCACCGTCGAGGAGAACCTGCGCCTCGGCGGGCTGTGGCGGCCGGACCGCCGTGACAGGAGCACGTTCACCGAGGTCCTGGAGCTCTTCCCACCCCTCGCGGAGCGGCGCGGCAAGACCGCCAGCACCCTCTCCGGAGGCGAGCGCCAGATGCTCGCCATCGGCCGCGCCCTCATGGCCAGACCGCGGATCCTGATCCTGGACGAGCCCTCGCTCGGACTGGCGCCCCTGATCACCCGGCAGATCTTCACCCTCCTGCGCGACCTGCGCGACCGCACCGGACTCACCGTCGTCCTCGTCGAACAGAACGCCGCCGGGGCGCTGGGGGTCACCGACACCGGGTTCGTGCTCAACCAGGGGCGGATCGTGGCGGAGGGCGCATCCTCCGACCTGCTCTCCGACGACCGCACGCGCCACGCCTACCTGGGCTTCTGAGGAGAACTCCCCATGACCCACTTCATCAACCTGACCCTCAACGGGTTGGCGACCGGGGCGGCCTACGCGGCACTGGCCCTGTCCCTCGTCATCATCTACCAGGCCACGCGCCTGGTGAACTTCGCCCAGCCGGCCCTGGCCCTCGTCGCGGTCTACACCGCCTACACCGTCACCCAGCTCACCGGTTCCTACTGGCTCGGCTTCGCGTCCGCGCTGACGGCCGGACTCGTCGCCGGGGCGCTGGTCGAACGGTTCGTCATCCGTCCCATCGCCCGCGTCTCCCAGCTCAACGCCATCATCGTCACCCTCGGACTCCTCCTGGTCGTGCAGGGCCTGGTGGGAATGGTCTGGGGCAACGAGCAGCACGGGTTCCAGTACGCGTTCAGCTACGTGGGCCGCTTCGCCCCGTCCAGCGTGTTCGCGCTGGTGTCCGTCGGTGTCGTCGCCCTCCTGCTGTTCGTCCTCTACCGGTTCACACCGCTGGGCCTGCGCATGCGCGCCGCCGCCTTCCACCCCGAGGCGGCCCGGCTCAGCGGCGTGAAGGTCGGCCTGATGCTCACAGCCGGGTGGGCCATCGCCTCCTTCATCGGTGCCCTCGCGGGCATGCTCGCCGGACCCCCGTTCATCTCCCCGAACGTGTTCGACGTCGTGTTCGTCTACGGCATCACCGCCGCCGTCATCGGCGGCCTGGACAACCCGTTCGGAGCCGTCGCCGGCGGGCTGCTCATCGGCCTCGGCATGTCCTACGTGTCCGGGTACGCAGGTCCCGAACTGGCCACCCTCGCCGCCCTCGCCATCGTCGTCATCGTCCTGAGCGTGCGCCCCGACGGCATCCTGTCCCGTCCGACCGCGCGGAAGGTGTAGCCATGTCCTCGCCCACCGGAGAGAGCGCGGAACGCGCCACCGATTCCGCCACCGCCACCGCCACCGGCGGGAGCCCCGACACCTCCCGCGGCGGCCGCTGGCGCGCGCTGCCCTCGCCGCTGCGCCACCTGCTGCTCGCGGCGCTCGGACTCGCCGCCGTGACGGGCCTGCTGTTCGTCACCGGAGACCTCACCGCGCTGCGCCTGGCCGCCGTCGGCTACACCATGCTCGCCATCGCGGGCCTGCAACTCCTCGTCGGCGGCAGCGGCCAGGTGTCGCTCGGGCACGGGGCGTTCATGATGATCGGCGCCTACACGATGACGCTGCTCGTCCTCCACCAGCCGATGCTGCCCATCGCCGCGAACCTGCTGATCATCGTCGCGGTGTCGGCGGTCGCGGGGATCGCGGTCGGCGCGGCCACCGCCCGCCTCCACGGCCCCTACCTCGCCGGGGCCACCCTGATCCTCGCCGTCGGCCTTCCCGGGCTGACCCACCGCTACCACGAGTTCCTCGGCGGCAGCAACGGCCTCAACATCCGCACCGCCGGGGCACCGCCGTTCCTCCAGGGCGTCTTCACCACCAGCGAGTGGAAGGCCGTCGTGGTGTGGACGACCGTCGTGGTCGGCCTCGCCGTGCTCGCCACCATCTCCTCCGGCCGCCTCGGCCGCCGCATGCGCTCCCTGCGCGACGACGAGACCGCCGCCGCCATGGCCGGCGTCCCCGTCGGCAAGACCAAGGTGGTCGCGTTCGTCATCGCCTCCGCCGCGGGCGGCCTCGGCGGAGGCCTCCAGGCCTACGTGCTCGGCACCGCCACCCCCAGCAGCTTCACCCTCGTGCTGTCCCTGACGCTGCTCGCCGCCCTGGTGTTCGGCGGCATCGGCAGCCTGTGGGGCGCGCTCTGGGCGGCGGTCACCGTCGTCTACCTCCAGATCTGGGCCACCGACCTGGCCCGCTCCCTGGAACTCAGCAGGAACGTCGAGAACAACCTCCCGGTCGTGTTCTTCGGGATCGTCCTCATCCTCGTCCTGCGCTTCTGGCCCCTGGGAGTCCACGGCGCGCTCACGCGCCTGGGCTCCCGGCTGCGGCCCTCCACGACCCGCTGATCCTCCCACCCCCCATCGAAGGAGAAACATCATGCGAAGAGGAACACTGGGCGCCCTGGCGGCCGCCCTCGCGCTGACGGTCATGGCGACCGCCTGCACGGGTGCGGGCGAGGTCACCGACAGCGGTGAGGCCGACCTCGACGTGTCGACCGGCGTCACCGACGACAGCATCGTCCTCGGCTCCCACCAGCCCCTGACCGGCCCCGCCGCCCCCGGGTACCTGGCGGTGTCCCAGGGGGCGAGGGCCGTGTTCGACTACGTGAACGCCCAGGGCGGTATCCACGGGCGCCAGATCGACTACCGGGTGGAGGACGACGCCTACGACCCGGCGCAGACCATCGACGTCACCCGTCAGCTGGTCATCGAGGACGAGATCTTCGCGATGGTGGGCGGCCTGGGCACACCCACGCACGGCGGTGTCATCGACTACCTCAACGACGAGGGAATCCCCGACATCTTCCCCTCATCCGGCGCCCTGGCCTGGAACAACGCCGAAGAGCACCCCCTGACGTACGGCTGGCAGACCGACTACACGAAGGAGGCGAAGATCCAGGGGCAGTACATCTCCGAGAACTTCTCCGGCCAGAACGTCGGCTACCTGTACCAGAACGACGACATCGGGGACGACTCCCAGGCGGGACTCGACCAGTACCTCACCGACGAGGTCGTCGCCCGAGAGCACTACGAGTCCGAGGTGACCGACCTCAGCGCCCAGGTCGCCGAGTTCGAGCGCACGGACGCCGAGGTCATCGTGTGCTCCTGCATCCCGGCGTTCGTCGCCCTCGCCATGCTGGAGGCGGCGAGCATCGGCTACGAGCCGCAGTGGGTCATCTCCAGCATCGGCGGTGACACCGCGACCCTCCAGGGCCTGCTGGCCGAGTTCACCCAGGACACGGAGGCCGAGGACGTCCCGGCCGACGCGTTCCTGGACGGCGCCATCATCACGAGCTACATGCCGCGCGTCGAGGACCAGGAGGACGAGTGGGCCCAGTTCTTCCTGGAGGTCTACGGGGAGTACGGCGAGGGCGAGACCGTCACCAACACCCACGTGTTCGGCATGACCCAGGCCGTCATGGTGGCCCAGGTCCTCAAAACCGCAGGTGAGGACCTCACCCGCCAGTCGCTCATCGACGCGCTGGAGTCCCAGGAGTGGCAGGGGCCGGGGCTGCTGCCCTTCTCCTCCAGCGGCGACGACCACGGCGGCCACGAGGGCGTGTACGTCGTCCAGTACGAGGCCGGAGGCACCTTCGAGATGGTCCAGGGCCCCCGCGTGACCGACCGTGAGGGCGGCGACATCGAGGAGACCGACTTCGAGCGGCTGTCCCCGGAGGCGCTGGACTTCCACGACTGACCCTGACCCGCACACAGCCTGACCCGCACACAGAGAGCACAGCAACTCGGAGGAATGGTCTCCGGGTTGTTGTGCTTTCTCGCTCCTCGCGGGCTCGGAGGCTCGGGGCGCGAGGTACCGGGTTCTTCGCGTCGCCTGCGCCTGGTTCTCGTGCCTCTGGGGCGGCTTGGCTCCTCCTGCAGAACCCGGTGCGCCCTTCGCTGTGTTTTCTTGCTCCTCGCGGGCTCGGAGGCTCGGAGCGCGAGGTACCGGGTTCTTCGCGTCGCCTGCGCCTGGTTCTCGTGCCTCTGGGGCGGCTTGGCTCCTTCTGCGGAACCCGGTGCACCCTTCGCTGTGCTTTCTCGCTCCTCGCGGGCTCGGAGCGCGAGGTGCTGAGGGCGGCACGTCCCCCTCCGCCGGAACCGGTCGTCCTCCGCCGTCCCCGCAACGACGAAACCCCGGCCCGGAGCCTGGAAGACCAGGCCCCGAACCGGGGTTCACCGGCCCCGTGCGGGTCGGGGCACGGGGTTCGACCCTCAGGAGCCGTGCGGGCAGGAGTCCCGGTAGTCGGAGAAGTCCGTGCCGAACCCGGTGCTGGGCGCGGGGCACAGGAACTGCTCGTACCGCTCGTCCTCGTCCACGAACCGCTTCAGCCAGGAGATGCTGTACTTCGCGATCGTGGTGTTGGAGACGTTGGGAGCGAAGTGACTCGCTCCGCGCAGCTCCAGGTAGGCCCGGTCCAGGTCACTGGGCAGGCTCTCGTAGAACGGGATGGAGTGGGTCCGCACCGACGCGACGCTGTCGTCCTCGGCGCCGATGACCAGCGTCGGCACCTCCATGTCGGACCAGCGCTTCTGGGTGTGCCAGGGCGTCAGCGGAATCGCCGCCCGCAGCTCCGGGCGGTCGTCGGCCGCCGCGAGCGTACCGCCGCCGCCCATCGAGTGGCCCATCAGGGCCAGGCGGTCGCCGTCGACGCGGTCGGACACGTCGCTGTCCTCGACCAGGTAGTCCAGGGCGGCCTCCAGCTGGCGGCCCCGGCTGTCGGGCTGGTCGTAGCGGGTCGTGGTGTCGATGGTGAACACCACGAAGCCCTGGGAGGCGATCCGGTGCCCGTACCAGGACATCGAGGACTGCCCGGCGGTGTAGCCCGGGGCGATGACCACGCCGCCGAAGGTTCCCTCGCTGGTGTCGGTCGGGTAGTAGATCGTGCCGCCGCCGAAGCCGCTCACGAAGGAGGACACGGAGGTGGTGTCGGTGTCGAAGTGGCCCCGGGTCGCGGTGACGCTCCGCTCGGTGGGGTTCGGGCCGCGCTCGTACTCGCTGGCGGCCTGGGCGGGGGTGACGACACCACCGGTGACGCCCGCGACGAGCGCGAGGGTCATCACCGACCGGGCGGCGAACCGGGCCATCCGGGAACGCGGGCGGCCGGTGTCCTCTTGAGACGCGGGGGAGGGGGGATTCATTGTCAGCACGTCTTTTTCCTTTTCTCGTACAGCGGGAACCCGTGGGCCCTGGGGGGCCACGGATCGGAGAACCACTAGGAAAGGAGATGTGCTCGGACGGGGGGGGGTCCGGGCAGCTCACGCCGTATCCCTGCGACATTCCGGGCGGTGGTCCGGGCAATCGAATGGAACCGGGTTCCATGAAATGTTTCTCCTGTTATTCACTATGAAGTCGATTGTGTGAACGTGCATCCGTTGGATCACCAGTGCCGGAGTCGGGCCAGATCAGACGGGCACCGCCCCGTGGTTTCCGGGACGGGCCGTGAGAAGTCCATAGGTGTTCTGCGGCGTTTTGCGTGACCGGGTCCCGGGCAGGGCGGTGGACACGCCAGAGACGAATCGAGAGCGGGGAGTGGGGAAGTGCCTGGTACGAGCGAACTCCCGGCGACGCTGAAGCGGTCGCCGAAGAAGGCCCGGGACACCTGGATCAAGGCGCACGACTCGGCCGTGGAGGAGTACGGCGAGGGCGAACGCGCCCACAGGGTGGCATTCGCGGCGGTCAAGCGCACGTTCGAGAAGCAGGGCGACCGGTGGGTGCCCAAGCAGAAGGCGGGGCCCTCCGACGCGCAGGCCGCCAACCCGAGGGCAGGGCGCGGCAAGGGGGGCAGGGACCTCCCGACCGCCGGCGGCGTGGACGCCAACGCGACCAAGGACCACCTCTACGAACGGGCCAGGGAACTGGGCGTCCAAGGGCGCTCGTCCATGAACAAGGGGCAGCTCGTCGAGGCACTCCGCAAGGAGAGCAAGAGGCGGACCTCCGGTTCCGGGCGCAGCCGTGCCCCCAGACCCCGCAGCTCGTCCTGACACGAGGTCGGGACTGGGGGTCTCGGCGGGTCGGCGGTAGGCGGAAGGGAAGGTGGTGATCTCCTCGGCGAGCGTGTCGAGAACGTCCCCGCGCCGGGCTACCA
>NZ_JBHXQY010000079.1:0-31486 GCF_042716955.1 Nocardiopsis sp. NPDC058631
GAGGAGAACGCGCCTCCCCCGCCCGCCTCGCCCGAGACAACGGGCGGAAGGGCCGGTCGCCGGCCCTTCCGCCCCGTCGTTCTGTCGCCTTGTCGACCTGCGGACAGGGCGACCCGCGCGGGAGCCCTCTAGACTTGCGCTCCCCCGACCGAGAGGTGGCGCAGTGCTCCCCGAGATGACCTGGCTCAACGAACCTCCCCGATGGTCCGAGGACGACGGCGTCCTCACGGTCACCACCGGCAGTCGTACTGACTTCTGGCGCCGGACCCACTACGGGTTCGTCCACGACGACGGGCACTTCTACCACGCGACCGCGACCGGGGACTTCACGCTCCAGGCCACCTTCGGCGGTGACTACGAGGTCCAGTACGACCAGGTCGGCCTCATGGTCCGCTCGGACGAGGAGCACTGGGTCAAGGCGGGCGTCGAGTTCACCGAGGGCGCGCTCAACCTGAGCACGGTCCTCACCCGGGGCCACTCCGACTGGTCGGTCGTGCCGCTCCCCGCGGCCGGTGACGTCACCGTGCGCGTCATCCGTACCGGCGACGCGCTCAACGTCCAGTACCTGGACGGGGACGGGGGCTGGCGGCTCCTGCGCCTGGGCTATCTGCCGCTGCCGGAGTCCTGCCAGGTGGGGGTCATGTGCTGTTCGCCCGAGAGGGAGGGGTTCCGGGCCGTGTTCAGGGACCTGACGCTCTCCGCCACGATCCCCGACGACCTGCACGCGTAGCGTCCGCCGCCGATCTGCTTGTCGACAGACCGACAGACCGACAGAGCGGCAGACCGACGGGTCGGCGCGGTGCGCGCGCCGACCCGCGGAGCTGCCCGTGTGCGTCAGCGCCCGGTCTCGTGGCGCTGGTTGGGCACACAGTGGGTCATGGTCAGCCCCGCCACGTCGCGGGGGCCGTTCCTGCCGAGCCGGGTCAGACGCTCACGGTCCTCCTCCGTCAGGCTCTGGCTCTGGAGCGGCTCCAGATGGGCCACGTCGTCCGGGCCGATGTCCAGTCCCGCGCCCACGCGCAGCCCCAGGTCGTCCTCGACCAGGAGGAAGTGCCAGACCATGCGCTCCTGGATGGGCCGGTCGCACTGGGAGAGCAGCGTCGTGAAGTTGCGGACGAGGTCGTCGCGCTCCCACTGCTCCATCAACAGGTAGCGCTGGCCCGCCTGCTTGTAGTCGTTGGTGCGTGAGATGCGCTTGCGGGTGAGCTTGCCCCGGATCTCCGGCCCCTGTTCGTCCCGCGCGCGGTACTGCCCCTCACGCAGGCCGCCGGTGATGGACGGCTCGTAGTTCACGTGCGGGTTCTCCCCGGCGGCGTCCTGGTAGTAGTTCATCAGGCCGTCGCGCTGGTTGGTGCGCACGTTCGCGTTCCTGGCCTGGTTCACCGGGAGCTGGAGGTAGTTGGGCCCCACCCGGTAGCGCTGGGTGTCGCTGTAGGAGAAGGTGCGCCCGACGAGCATCTTGTCGTCGGAGAAGTCCAGGCCGTCCACGAGCACGCCGGTGCCGAAGGAGATCTGCTCGTTCTCGGCGAAGTTGTTCGCGACGTTGCGGTCGAGCACGATCCGGCCCACCGGCTTCGGCGGGAAGTCCTGCTCCGGCCAGGTCTTGGTGTCGTCCAGCGGGTCGAAGTCGAGTTCGGGGTGCTCCTCGTCGCTCATCATCTGCACGAGCAGCTCCCACTCGGGGTAGTCACCCCGCTCGATCGCCTCGTGCAGGTCCTTGGTCGCGTGGCCGGTCTCGGTCGCCTGGATGTTGGCGGCGTCGGCCTCGGTCATGCTCCGCACGCCCTGCCTGGGCATCCACGTGTACTTCACCAGGACCGTGTCCCCCGCGGTGTTGGCCCACTTGTAGGTGTTGACGCCGAAGCCCTGCTGGTGCCGGTAGTCCGCCGGGATCCCGCGCGGGCTGAACAGGTTGACCAGCATGTGCATGCACTCGGGAGTCTGCGACATGAAGTCGAAGATGCGGTTCGGCTCCTGGCGGAAGGTCACCGGGTCCGGCTTGAGGGCGTGGATCACGTCGGGGAACTTGACGGCGTCGCGGATGAAGAACACCGCGAGGTTGTTGCCCACCAGGTCCCAGTTGCCGTCCTCGGTGTAGAACTTGATGGCGAACCCGCGCGGGTCGCGGGCGCACTCCGAGGAGTCCCGGCCGCCGATGACGGTCGAGAACCGCAGCGCGACGTCGGTCCGCTTGCCCTTTCCCTGGAAGAGCCTGGCGCGGGTGTAGCGGTCGATCGGCTCGTCCCCCCACGAGCCGTAGGACTCGAAGTAGCCGAACGCGGTCGCGCCGCGCGCGTGCACCACCCGCTCCGGGATGCGTTCCCGGTCGAAGTGGCTGATCTTCTCCAGGAACTGGTAGTTCTCCAGCGTGGCGGGCCCCCGCTCGCCGACCGTGCGCTGGTTCTGGTTGTCGTAGACCGGATGTCCCTGTCGGTTCGTGAGAACCTCGCGGTCGTCCCCCGGCTCGGGCCCCTGGCTGGATACGTCGGTCATGTGACTGGTCCCCCACCTGTCGTTGTGTTCGCTCTCCAGCCTCGCACCTGACCGCCGCCGCGCCCGGTAGCGCGAGGCAAAGGCATTTCTTACCCTGCGTGGGCGTGTTGCGGGTGCTCCCACGACGGGCGCGCCGGGTGAGCCCGGCGCCGGCCGCGATGTTTCACGTGAAACCCCCGACGCCCGGCGCTTCGACACGCCAGGGGCACCCGGACCCCATGTCTGTCCCATGGGCGGCGTGTCGTCCCCGCCGCAGGCCGAACCTCGCGGACCGTGGAGACCTGTGCCCGCAAGTCGGCGGGAGAGGACGACGGGCCCCTGGGGCCGGTTCGGGGGCGAGCATGGGCGTACGCACGTGGATCGAGTCGTGGCCGGTGTACCGGCAGGCCACCGGGGACGACCGGCTCGGCCGGGGCGCCGCGGCCCGGTCCGAGCACACGGAGCGCCTGCGGCCCCGCACCGCCGACGCGGACCGGGTCGTCGCGTCGGTCTGCCCCTACTGCGCCGTCGGCTGCGGCCAGAACGTCTATGTCAAGGACGAGCGCGTCATCCAGATCGAGGGGAACCCGGACTCCCCCATCAGCAGGGGGCGCCTGTGCCCCAAGGGGGCGGCCAGCCTCCAGCTCACCACGGGGTCCGCCCGCGAGGAGAAGGTCCTCTACCGGCGCCCGTACGGCACCGACTGGGAGGAGCTCGACCTCGACACCGCGATGTCCATGGTCGCCGACCGCGTGGCGCGCACCCGGGACCAGACCTGGGAGGAGGAGTTCGAGGGGCACCGCGTGGCGCGCACCCTCGGCATCGCCAGCCTGGGCGGGGCGACGCTGGACAACGAGGAGAACTACCTCATCAAGAAGCTGTTCACGGCGCTCGGGGTCGTCCAGGTGGAGAACCAGGCGCGGGTGTGCCACAGCTCCACGGTCGCGGGGCTCGGCACCTCCTTCGGACGCGGAGGGTCGACCACCTTCCTCCAGGACCTCCAGAACTCCGACTGCATCGTGATCGAGGGGTCCAACTTCGCCGAGGCCCACCCGGTCGGCTTCCAGTGGGTCATGGAGGCCAAGGCGCGCGGCGCCGTCGTCATCCACGTCGACCCGCGCTTCAGCCGTACCAGCGCGCTGGCCGACCTGCACGTCCCCCTCCGCGCGGGCACCGACATCGCCTTCCTCGGCGCGATCGTCAACCACGTCCTCACCGAGGAGAAGTACTTCCGCGACTACCTCCTGGAGTTCACGAACGCGGCGACGATCGTCTCCGAGGAGTTCCGGGACACCGAGGACCTCGACGGGCTCTTCTCCGGTTTCGACGCCGACGGCAGGTCCTACGACACTTCCACCTGGATGTACGACGGGGCGCCGGTGGGCGCCGCCGCGGGCGACCGCGCGAACTTCGACCGGGTGCGGGGCACGGGCCGGCCCGAGCAGCAGGGCGCGGGGGGCGCGGTGATGAGCGGTGTCCCCCGCGAGGACCGCACGCTGACCGACCCGCGCTGCGTGTTCCAGATCCTGCGCAGGCACTACGCCCGCTACACCCCGGAGGCCGTCGAGGAGGTGTGCGGGGTGTCCCGGGAGGTGTTCGCCACGGTCTGCGACCACCTGACCCGCAACTCCGGCCGGGACCGCACCAGCGCGTTCTGCTACGCGGTGGGGTGGACCCAGCACACCGTCGGCTCCCAGTACATCCGGGCGGCGTCCATCCTCCAGCTGCTGCTGGGCAACATCGGCCGTCCGGGCGGCGGCATCATGGCACTGCGCGGGCACGCCAGCATCCAGGGGTCCAGCGACATCCCCACCCTGTTCGACCTGCTGCCCGGGTACCTGCCGATGCCGCACGTGGCGCAGGAGGGGTCCCTGCGGGAGTACGTCAGGACCAACGGCGCCTCCTACAAGGGCTTCTGGACGCACATGGAGGCCTACACCGTCAGCCTGCTCAAGGCGTGGTGGGGCGACCACGCCACCGAGGAGAACGGCTACCGCTTCGGCCACCTGCCGCACCTGACCGGGTCGCACAGCACCTACGACACGGTCATGGCGCAGATCCGCGGCGAGTGCAAGGGCTACTTCCTCATGGGCGAGAACCCTGCCGTGGGGTCCGCCAACAGCCGTGCGCAGCGGATGGGGATGGCCAACCTCGAATGGCTGGTCGTCCGCGACTTCTCCCTCATCGAGAGCGCCACGTGGTGGAAGGACGGTCCCGAGGTGGAGTCCGGTGACCTCCGTACCGAGGACATCGCCACGGAGGTGTTCTTCTTCCCGGCGGCCTGCCACACCGAGAAGGAGGGCACCTTCACCAACACCAACCGCACGGTCCAGTGGCGCGACCGCGCGGTGCTCCCCAAGGGCGACCAGCGCAGCGACCTGTGGTTCGTCCACCGTCTCGGCACACTGCTGCGCTCGCTCCTCGCCGACTCGGGGCTCAGCCGGGACCTGCCCCTGCTCGAACTGACCTGGGACTACCCGTCCGACGGCCACGGGGACCCCGACGCGGGGGCGGTGCTGGCCGAGATCAACGGCCGTGGCCCGGACGGCGCCCCGCTCGGCTCCTACACCGACCTGAGGGCGGACGGCAGTACGAGCTGCGGCTGCTGGATCTACTGCGGGGTCTACGCCGACGGCGTCAACCAGGCCGCGCGCCGCCGCCCCGGGGCGGAACAGGACTGGGTGGCGTCCGAGTGGGCGTGGAGTTGGCCCTCCAACCGGCGGCTGCTGTACAACCGGGCGTCGGCCGACGCGGACGGCAGGCCCTGGAGCGAGCGCAAGGCCCTGGTGTGGTGGGACGCCGAACGCGGTGAGTGGACCGGCCACGACGTCCCCGACTTCGAGCGGCACAAGTCGCCGGACTACCGGCCCCCGGAAGGGGCGAGGGGCGTGGAGGCCCTGAGCGGGACGGACGCGTTCATCATGCAGGCCGACGGCCGGGCGTGGCTCTACGCTCCGACCGGCCTCCACGACGGGCCGCTGCCCACCCACTACGAGCCGCAGGACACCCCGTTCGAGAACCCGCTCTACGGCCAGCAGCGCAACCCGACCCGGCTCCTGTACCCGCACGCGTTCAACCGGTACCACCCGGACGCGGGGACCCCCGGCGCGGACGTCTACCCCTACCTGGTGACCACCTACCGCCTCACGGAGCACTTCACCGCCGGGGGGATGAGCAGGTGGACGCCCTACCTCGCGGAGCTGCAGCCCGCGTTCTTCTGCGAGGTGGGCCCCGAACTGGCCGCCGAGCGCGGACTGGAACACGGCGGCTGGGCCACGCTGATCACCGCCCGCGCCGCGATCGAGGCGCGCGTGCTGGTCACCGACCGGATGGCGCCTCTGCGCGTGCAGGGGCGTGTCGTCCACACCATCGGACTCCCCTACCACTGGGGTCCCAACGGGTACACGACCGGTGACGCCGCCAACGAACTCACGTCGATCGCGCTCGAACCCAACACGCACATCCAGGAGGTCAAGGCGCTCACCGCCGACATCGTCCCGGGCCGCCGGCCGCGCGGCGCGGACAGGGAGGAACTGGTGCGCTCCCACCGCGAGCGCGCCGGCATCACCGAGCGGACCGGAACGGAGGTGTGACCGTGGTCGTGCGGAGCGAGAGGGAAGACGGGGACCCGGGAGAGGTCGCAACCGGGCAGGGCTACGGGGCCGAGCAGCGCGAGCGGGTCGGGTTCTTCACCGACACCAGCGTGTGCATCGGCTGCAAGGCCTGCGAGGTCGCCTGCAAGGAGTGGAACGCCGTCCCCGAGGACGGCCTGGACTTCACCGCGATGTCGTTCGACAACAGCGTGGGCCTGGGCGCCGACACCTGGCGGCACGTGGCGTTCGTCGAGCAGCGGCGACCGCTGGGCCACCAGGACCCGGGGGTGGGCCGCCCCGAGCCCGTCGACCTCGGCATGCCCGCCACCGAGCTCCCCGGCGCCTACACCGGTGAGGAGGGGCGCGGGGAGTTCCGGTGGCTCATGGCGTCGGACGTGTGCAAGCACTGCACCAGCGCCGCCTGCCTGGACGTCTGTCCGACGGGCGCGCTCTTTCGCACCGAGTTCGACACCGTGGTCGTCCAGCAGGACATCTGCAACGGCTGCGGGTACTGCGTCTCCGCCTGCCCCTACGGCGTCATCGACCGGCGCGAGGACGACGGCCGGGCCTGGAAGTGCACCCTGTGCTACGACCGGATCGGCGACGGTCTGGAGCCCGCCTGCGCGAAGGCCTGCCCCACCGACTCCATCCAGTTCGGGAACCTGGACGAGCTGAGGGAACGCGCGGCCGACCGCCTGGGGGACCTCCACGGGGCGGGGGTCTCCTCCGCCCGGCTGTACGGCGAGGACCCCGGCGACGGCGTGGGCGGCAACGCGGCCTTCTTCCTTCTGCTGGACGAACCCGAGGTCTACGGGATGCCGCCGGACCCGGTGGTCACCACCCGGGACCTGCCGTCGATGTGGGCGCACGCGGGCGTGGCGGCCCTCGCGTTGCTGGTCGGAGTGGCCGCCGCATGCGCTGGGGGGCGACGGTGAGCACGTCGGACGTGACGAGGGACGGCGTGCGCGGGCAGCGCCCGGGACGGGACGCGGTCACCGGGAGCGCGCGGGTGGTCGGGCAGGAACAGCGCCGTCGGCACAGAGGGAGGCGGGGCGGGCGCGGTGGGCCCACACGGGTGCCGGACGCCGGGTTCCGCTCCTACTACGGAAGGCCCGTCCTCAAGCAGGTGGTGTGGGAGGCCCCCGACATCGGCGGGTACCTCTTCCTGGGCGGCCTGGCCGGCGCCTCCTCGGTCCTCGCGGCCGGGGCCGAGCTGACCGGCCGCCACGCCCTGGCCCGCCCGCTGAAGTACACGGCCCTCGCCGCGATCTCGGGTTCCGTGGTGGCGCTCGTCCACGACCTGGGCCGCCCCGAGCGCTTCCTGTACATGCTCCGGGTGGTCAAGCCGACCTCACCGATGAGCGTGGGGACGTGGATCCTGACGGGGTACGGTCCGCTCGCCGGGATCGCCGCGGTGACCGCCGCGACGGGGTGGTTCCCCCGGATCGGCCGGGCAGCAGCGCTCGGTGCCGCCGTGACGGGCCCCCTGGTCGCCACCTACACGGCGCCCCTGGTGTGCGACACCGCCGTGCCGTCCTGGCACGAGGGGTACAAATACATGCCGTTCGTGTTCGCCGCCTCGGCGGCGTCCGCGGCGGGAGGGGCAGGACTGGTGGCCGCCCCGATCGGGCAGAGCGGACCCGCGCGTCGGGCCGCCGTGGGCGGTGCGCTCGTGGAGACCGCGGTGTTCACCGCCATGGAGCACCGGATGGGCCTGGCCGGTGAACCGTACCGGGCGGGCACGGCGGGAGCCTTCGTCCGCGCGGCCAAGGCCCTGACCCTGGCGGGAGCGGCCGGGGCCGTGCTGGGCCGCCGTAGCCGGGCGGTCTCCGCGCTGAGCGGCGCCGCCCTGCTCGCCGGTTCGGCCTGCACGCGGTTGGGGGTCTTCCACGCCGGCAAGCAGTCCGCCGCCGATCCGAAGTACACGGTGCTGCCCCAGCGGAGGCGGCTGGCGGAGCGCGCCGGGGAGGCGGAGCGGGCCGGGGAGGCCGGGCACGCGGGCGGCCGGGCGGGGCCCGGCGGTGACGGCGGCGGGGCCTGAGGGCTCCCCGCCCCGACTGCGGGGTAGAAGACAGTTCCAGGACGGATCCCCCAGAAAGGCCCGACGATGGCGTTCCAACGGCCAGGACTGCCCTCCGACCTGCCCGATCCGGAGCTCCTGTGGGCGAGGACCGGGGCGTACGCGGCGGTGTGCGCCGGACTCGGCCGTGCCGACTGCGTGGCGGAGGACGCCGTCGTCCGGCGCGGCGAAGGCGCGGACGGGGACGGGTTCCGGCTGGCCCGGGTGGCCGGGGGGCGGTTCCTGCTGGTCGGCGCCCACCGCCTCAGGTCGCCCGAGCGGGGGTGGCCGCGTCCGGTGGACCCGTTCGAGGGTGCGCCCGACTGGCTGCCGTGGGAGTGGCTCGAACAGGTTCCGTGCCCCGACTTCGCCTACTGGTGGGACGGCGCCTGGGCCCGCACGGCCTACCCCGACGACTGGGACGACGACGGTCTCGGCTCGGCGGTCGAGGGAACCGACGCGGACCTACCGGTGTGGCGCATGGAGATCCTGGACCCGGACACCGACGGGTTCGGCCGGGGGCCGCTGCGGGAGGCGCTCGGAACCCTGGTGGCCCGCGCCGAGGAGCACGCGGTGGACGCCGCCTCCCTGGGCGCCGTGATCGGGTACCTGGAGCACGCGGGGGAGGCCGACACCGAACGCGCGCTGGAGTGCGCGCGCGGCCTCGGGCTGACGGGGGACTCCGAGCCCCTCGCGCTTTTGGCCGGTCAGGGCGGCCCCGCCTCGGGAGGCTGCCCGGTCATCGGACTGGGCGAGCGGCTGCTGTTGGTCGGCGACGCCATGCGGTCCGCCGGGGAGTTCACGCGACCGGAGGCCGTGACGGTCCTCCGGGTCCCCCGGCCCCCGGGGGCGGACGCCGGCCCTCCACGGCCCGCGGAAGGGGCGGAGCCTGGCGAGGCGGCCCTCCTCCCCGAGGTGGCCGCACTGGCGGCCCAGATGGGCGGTCGGGTCACGGGCGGGCGCGGCGACGTGTGCGTCCTGGTCTTCCGCGCACCCCACCCCCGGGGCCTGACCTCGGAGAACGGGGCCGAGGTGCCCTCCGACACCGGTCTGCCGGAACTGCTGGAACGGCTGCGCGAGCAGGAGGCGCACCCCGAACGCGGCCGGTGGCTCTTCGCGCGGATCACCGCCTCCCCCCGGGAGGTCCTGCTGGAACGCGTCTTCGACCACTGGCCGACCTGGGAGAACGGGAAGCCCGACGGTACCCCCGAGGACCTGGGGTTCCTGGCCTCGGAGATGGCTGCCCGCTCCGCCGAGTGGCGCCCCGCCTGGGCAGCGCTGCTGGACGAGGCGTCCGCCTTCGACCCTCCGTGGCCCGGCCCTCCCGGGATGCCCAGCATCCCGCCCCTGCGGCCGGACGCGGCGGGGCGCGTCGCCCTGCTCGACCGGATCGGTAGCCTGCTGCGCGCCGCGGCGGGACGGCGGGACTGGGAGCAGCTGCACCTGTCCTACCGGGCCCTGGTCGGCTACGCGGGCGGAACCCTCGTGGCCACCGGCCCCGCGGGGGACGAGGAGCTGGGGCTGGACGGGGGCCTGCGCGCCGCGTTGGCGGCCCTGCGGTCGGTCACCTACTCCGAGGGGCGGGGGGCCTGGTTCCGCGCGGAGCTGGTCCTGAACCGGGCCGGTGGCTGGCGGATCGTCTACGACCGTGACGGCGAGCCCGACTTCGCCGTGCCGCCGCCGGCGTTCAGCTACGCCCTGGACATCCGCTACTACCCCAGGGACGCGGGACGGGTGCCGCCCTGGTTGGCGGAGCGCCTGCGCAGCGCCCGGGGCTGACACGCGGCACCCGGCCCCCGGCGCCCGCGTCCCTCCCGGGAGCCGGGAGCCGGGAGCCGGGAGCGTCCGTCAGGAGTCCCGGACCTGGTCCGGGCGGTGGACGACGGGCGGCTGCACCGACCACGGGAAGTTGATCCACCGGTCGGTGTGCTTCCACACGTACTCGCACTTGATGAGGGACTGCGGTTTCTCGTACACGACCGCGCTGCGCACCTCGGCGACGTGCTCGGCGCAGAAGTCGTGCACCAGTTTGAGGGTCCTGCCCGTGTCGGCGACGTCGTCGGCGACGAGGACCTTCTTGTCGCTCAGGTCCACGAGGTTCGGGACCGGCGGCAGCATGACGGGCATGTCGAGGGTCGTGCCCACCCCGGTGTAGAACTCCACGTTCATCACGTGCAGATTCTTGACGTCGAGCGCGTACCCCAGGCCCCCGGCGACGAAGAGCCCGCCCCGGGCGATGGAGAGGATCATGTCGGGCTCGAAACCGTCGTCGGCGACGGTGCGGGCCAGGTCGCGCATCGCGGTGCCGAAGAGCTCGTAGGTCAGGTTCTCGCGCTCGTCGCTCACGGGCGGTCCTCCTCCTTGCGCGGTGGGGTGCTGTGCGCCGGGCCGTGCTCCCACCGCGGGCGGGCGGGCACGCGGCGCCGCCCCATGCTAGTCGGCTCACCACAGCCGCTGCCGGTGCGGCGTGAGGGGCCGGTACTTCGGCCACCTGTCCACGAGGGTGGGTGTTCTGGGTCACAGTGATGGACGAACGGTCCGAGAAAGACCGTCGATCCGTGACGTTTTCTCGATTATCTCCGGGTTGTGGCGAACATATGGCAACAAACTGCACCATGTTTCTATACACATCCCTCGACCCCAGGAGGTAGTGGCCATGGCCGATGCCCAGGACCTGCTCCCCTCCGAACAGCCGGTACAGCTGCTCGACGAGACCGGGAGCCCGGTGGCCGGCGCGGACCTGCCGTTCCCCGGCCCGGAGCGCCTCCTCGCCGCGTACTCCTCCCTGGTGATCGGCCGCCGCGTCAACGACCAGGCCGGTGCGCTCGTCCGCCAGGGACGCCTGGCCGTCTACCCCTCGTCGCACGGGCAGGAGGCCTGCCAGACCGGCGCCGCCCTCACCCTCGCCGAGGGGGACTGGCTCTTCCCCACCTACCGCGACACCGCCGCCGTCATCGCGCGCGGCGTCGACCCGGTCGAGGTCCTCACCCTCCTCAAGGGCGACTGGCACGCGGGCTACGACCCCTACGCGCACCGCGTCGCCCCGCAGGCCACACCACTCGCCACCCAGCTCCTGCACGCCGTCGGCGTCGCCCACGCGGCCCGCCTGCGCGGCGAGGACACCGTCTGCATGGCCCTGTGCGGCGACGGCGCCACCAGCGAGGGCGACTTCCACGAGGCGCTCAACTTCGCCGCCGTGTTCAAGGCCCCCGTCGTGTTCTTCGTGCAGAACAACGAGTACGCGATCTCCGTTCCGCTGGCCAGGCAGAGCGCCGCGCCCTCCCTCGCCCACAAGGGCGTCGGCTACGGCGTGAACGCCGAGCGCGTCGACGGCAACGACACCCCCGCCGTCCTCGCCGTCCTCGACCGTGCCGTGGCCGCCGCCCGTGAGGGGAAGGGACCCCAGCTGGTGGAGGCCCACACCTACCGCATGCAGGCGCACACCAACGCCGACGACGCCACCCGGTACCGCAGCGACGAAGAGGTCGACCCGTGGGTCGCCAGGGACCCGCTGCTGCGCATGGAGGCCTACCTCGAGCGCAAGCGCCTGCTCACCAAGGCCCGCCGGGCCGAGATCGCCGAACGCGCCGAGGCCGTCGCCACCGCCATGCGCGAGGGTGTCTCCCGCGACGCCGAACCGGACCCCTCCGAACTGTTCGCGCACGTGTTCTCCACCCCCACCCCGCAGCTGCGGGAGCAGGCCGCCTTCCTGGCCGACGAACTCAGCAGAGAGGGCAGCTGACATGGCGACCGATCCCACCAAGCTCTCCATGGCACAGGCGCTCAACCAGGCGCTGCGCGACGCCATGGCGCAGGACGGGAGCGTCTACGTCTTCGGCGAGGACGTGGGCCCCCTCGGCGGCGTCTTCCGCATCACTGACGGCCTCACCGCCGAGTTCGGCGAGAACCGCTGCTTCGACACCCCGCTCGCCGAGTCCGGCATCGTCGGCATGGCCGTGGGCATGGCGATGAACGGCATGCGCCCCGTCGTCGAGATGCAGTTCGACGCGTTCGCCTACCCCGCGTTCGAGCAGATCGTCAGCCACGTCGCCAAGACCCGCAACCGCACGCGCGGCCGGGTCGGCCTGCCCCTCGTCATCCGGGTCCCCTACGCGGGCGGGATCGGCGGCGTCGAGCACCACTGCGACTCCTCCGAGGCCTACTACGCGCACACACCCGGCCTGACCGTGGTCACCCCCTCCACGCCCCACGACGCCTACCACCTGCTGCGCGACGCGATCGCCTCCGACGACCCGGTCGTCTTCATGGAGCCGAAGAAGCTCTACTGGGGCAAGGAGGAGGTCGACCCGGCCGCCCCCTCGCCCGGCATCGGCAGGGCGGTCGTGCGCCGCCCCGGCACCGATGCCACCCTCATCGCCTACGGACCGGCCGTGCCCACCGCGATGGAGGCCGCCGAGGCCGCCGCGCGGGAGGGGCGCAGCCTCCAGGTCGTGGACGTGCGCTCGCTCGTCCCCTTCGACGACGAGACCGTGTGCGAGGCGGTCCGTTCCACGGGCCGCGCCGTCGTGGTCGCCGAGGCCACCGGGTACGCGAGCGTCGCCTCGGAGATCGTCGCCCGGGTGACCGAGCGCTGCTTCCATTCCCTGGCCGCCCCGGTCCGCCGGGTCACCGGCTTCGACATCCCGTTCCCGCCACCCAAGCTGGAGCGCTACCAGCTGCCCGGGGTGGACCGCGTCCTGGACGCGGTCGACGACCTCCAGTGGGAGGACCAGTGACGACGCAGACCTTCGACCTCCCCGACCTGGGTGAGGGACTGACCGAGGCCGAGGTGGTGCGCTGGCTCGTCGCCGTCGGCGACACCGTGGCCGTCGACCAGCCGGTCGTGGAGGTGGAGACCGCCAAGTCGATCGTGGAGGTCCCCACCCCGTTCGCGGGCACCGTCAGCGTGCTGCACGGCGAGGAGGGCGAGGTGAGGGAGGTCGGCAGGCCGCTGATCAGTATCGCCGCCGCCGGACCCGTCGAACCCGCCGGATCCCCGTCCGCGTCGGCGCAGCGGGAACGGCCGGAGTCGCCTGCGGGCGAGCGGTACCGGGAGGAGGAGCGTGCCGGGTCCGGCAACGTCCTCATCGGCTACGGCACCCCCGACGACGGAAGACCCGCGGGGAGGCGCCGCCGTCCGCGCCGGAGCCCGACCGCGCGCCCGGCCGGGACGGTCGTGTCCGGGCCGGACACCGCCCCCGGGCCGGACACCGCCCCCGGGCCGGAGGCGTCCGCCGCCCCCGGTGCCACGACCGACCCGGTTTCCGGCGGGGCGGGGCGGCCGCCGCTGGTGACGTCGCCGCTGGTCCGCCAGATGGCACGCGAGGCCGGTCTGCGGATCTCCGAGGTCACGGGCAGCGGCCCCGGCGGCCTCATCACCCGCCGCGACGTGGCCGCGGCGGTCGAGGCCGCCCGCTCTCCGGCCCTGGCCCCGGTGACCCCGATCGCCCCGGAGGGGGCGGCCGGGCCCGGGACCGGTGCCGTGGACCCCCGCACCGGGCTGGCCGAGTCCCGGCGCGAGCCCATGAACGGCTTCCGTAGGAGCGTCGCCGCCTCGCTCTCGCGCAGCAGGCGGGAGATCCCCGAGGCCACCGTGTGGGTGGACGTCGACGCGACCGAACTGGTGAACCTGCGCCGGTCGGACCCCGACGGGCCGGGCCTGCTGTCCTACGTGGCGCGGTTCGTTCTGGCCGGCCTGCGCGCCCACCCCGAACTCAACGGGCTGGTCGACGCCGAGCGCGGCGAACTGGTCCAGTACGACGGCGTCAACCTCGGCCTGGCCGTGCAGACCGACCGGGGCCTGGTCGCCCCGGCCGTCCTGGGCGCGCACCGGCTCACCACGCTGGAGCTGGACGGGGAGATCCGCCGCGTCACCGCCGCCGCCCGCGAGGGGAGGGCGACCCCGGCGGAGATGACCGGGGGGACCTTCACCCTCAACAACTACGGGTCGCTGCGGGTGGACGGCAGCGCCGCCATCATCAACCACCCGCAGGTCGCGATCCTCGGTATCGGCCGGATCATCGACCGCCCGTGGGTCGTGGACGGAGAGCTGACCGTCCGCAAGGTCACGCAGCTGTCGTTCGCCTTCGACCACCGCGTGTGCGACGGGGGGACGGCTGCGGGGTTCATGCGCGTGGTCGCCGACGCCATGGAGAACCCGGCCGGGGCCATCGCCCGCCTCTGAACCGGACCCCGGGCCCGGCGCGCCTCCGCCCCGGCGGACGCGCGGCGGGCCCGCCCGCACGGGCCCGCACCGGGCCGCCGTGCGGGCGGGGTCAGGCCGGGGTGCTCCCGCTGTTCACCGGGGCCCCGGGGCCCCGGGCGAGCACGGCGTCGAGGTACTCGCCGATCGCGTCCCTGTTGCGGGCCAGGCACCGGATACGCTGCTCCATCCGTTCCCGTTCGTGCTCCAGGGCCGCGATCATCTCCGGGGTGGCGTCGGGGAAGTGGATGGACCGGGGCTTGTCCAGGCACGGCAGGATCTGTTTGATGAGCCGTGTGGGGAGCCCCGCGTCGAGCAGGCCCCGGATCTGGACGACCCGGTCCACGAGGCCCTCGTCGTAGTTCCGGTAGCCGTTCGCGCAACGGCCCGGGTTGATCAGGCCCTGTTCCTCGTAGTAGCGCAGCAGCCGCCGGGGGGTGTCGGTGCGCTCCGACAGCTCTCCGATGCGCATGTGACCGGCCTCACTTCCGCTCTCGTTGACCCTCACATCTGTGTGAGCGTTCGAGCATATGCCGCATGACCTCCGAAACCACCGGTTCCCCGACGGGAACCCGGGAGAGTACCCTCCCCCTGTCCGCACTGCTGGCCCTGGCCACAGCCGTCTTCATCACCAGCCTCACCGAGACACTGCCCGCCGGGGTGCTTCCCGCGATGAGCGCAGACCTCGGGGTCGGGGAGCCCGCCATGGGGCAGTCGGTGACGGTCTACGCCGTCGGCACCGCGCTCACGGCGATCCCCCTGGCCGCAGCCACCGCCGGATGGCGGCGCAGACGCCTGCTGCTGGCCGCCGTCGTGGCGTTCGCGGTCGCCAACACCGTCACGGCCCTGTCCTCCGACTACCTTCTGACCATGGCCGCACGGTTCGTCGCCGGGGTCGCCGCCGGCCTGGCCTGGGCGATGCTCGCGGGGTACGCCCGCAGCCTCGTGCCCGTCCACCTCCAGGGCCGGGCGATCGCCGTGGTGATGGCCGGGATCCCCGTGGCGCTGTCGCTCGGGGTGCCCGCCGGGACCTTCCTCGGCGCGGCGTTCGGCTGGCGGACGGCCTTCTCCCTCATGACCGTGCTCGCCGTTGTCCTCGTCGGCTGGATCCTCGCGGCGGTCCCCGACCGTCCGGGCCGGGGCGCGCAGAGCCGCGTCCCGATCCGCAGGACCCTTGCCCGGCCCGGCGTGGTGCCGGTCCTGGCCGTCACCCTGGTGTTCGTGCTGGCCCACACGGTCCTCTACACCTACGTCGCCGCGTTCCTGGAGCGGATCGGCATGGGCGGCTCCGTGGACCTCGTACTGCTGGTCCTCGGCGTCGCCTCCCTGGCGGGCATCTGGATCGTCGGCTCCCTGGTCGACCGCAACCTGCGCGCCCTCACCGTCGCCAGTGTCCTGCTGGTCGCGTTGGCGGCCGCCCTCCTGGCGCTGCTCGCCGACTCCCCCACCGCGGTCCTCGTCGCGGCGGCGCTGTGGGGCCTCGGATGGGGCGGCGTGCCGACCCTCCTCCAGACAGCCGCGGCCGACGCGGGCGGCGACGCGGCCGACACCGCCCAGGCCGTGCTCGTCACCTTGTGGAACGCGGCCATGGCGGGAGGCGGGGTCGCGGGCGGGGTCCTGCTCGCGGTGTTCGGTACCGCGGCACTGCCCTGGAGTGTGCTGGTGCTCCTGGCGCCGGTGCTGGCCGTGGTGCTCGTGGCCCGCACCCACGGGTTCCCCGCCGAGAGGCCGGGAGCCGAGGCGGCTCACGGCTGAGCCGGAGTCCGTGCCGACGAGGCGTCCTGCCGCCGGGGAGTGGTGGCGACAGGACGCCTTGTCGACATGTGGACGCCGGCCCCGGGCGGTTCGGGCCGCCTCATACCGAGGACGACCGAGCTGATGGGCCGGAACGGCTGGGAGGCCGGGCTACTCCTCGTCCTCCAGAGCCTCGGCGTCGGCGGTCCGGCCGCGCAGCATGAGGTCCAGTACCTCCATGAACTGGTCAGCCCGCCGTCGGCCGAGCACGAAGGGGTTGTCCCCGCCGGGATCGTCGCGGACCTGCTCGGCGCGCGCGAGCCCGTCGTCGATGGGGTGGTTGGCCAGTTCCACATCCACTCCGACCCTGCGCATCCGGTCGCGGAACGAACGGATGGACGCCAGGTAGGTGTGCAGTTCCGCGAGCGTCTCGGGCGGTTGGGTGCCTCCCCACAGCATGGCCGTATGGCTCTCGGAACCCGTCCGCACGGGGAGGAGGGGAGAGACGGTGCCCTCGGTGTGGCCGGGGGTGTCGTACAGGTGGAGAGTCGTGCCGCCGAGGGTGAGGCGTTGGCCGTCCGTGATCTCCAGGTCCCGGGCGGGAGCGTGGTCCGGCCGGGTGCGTTCGACGAGGTCCCAGTCGGCCGGTGACATCAGCACGCGTGCCCCGTAGCGGTCGGCGAGGTACTGCGCTCCACCGAAGTGGTCGTAGTGGCCGTGGGTGACGACGACGTACTTGATCGTCTCCGGATCGGCTCCCAGCTCGCGCAGCCCCGGGACGATCACGTTCTCGGCGTCATCAGGGGACCTGAGCGCGTCGATCAGCACGATCCCCTCGTCGGTGAGGACCGCCATGGCGTGCACGAATCCCACGCTCAGCATGGCGAGGTTGTCGAACAGCTTCACCGGGGCCGGGGCGGGCAGTGGGGGGATGGCGGTGCCAGGGGTCAGCGCCCGCACGAGGTTCCGCAGGACCGGGTCCTCCCCTGCCAGCCTGCTCGCACGGTCGTAGTAGAACTGGCCGTCCGCTGCGGCGGCCGCGGGCGACGAGGTGAGACCGGCCACCCCGGCCCCGGCCGCGAGGCCGACGACGGTGAGCCGGGCGAAGCGGCGCCGGGAGAGGGTGTCCTTGTTGTCGTCGTGGGGGGACGGTGGCTGCACGGTGGTTCTCCTGCCGGTTGTCGGGGAACAGGGGGCGGTGGGAGCCGCAACGGCCCCACCGCCACCTTCGTTCGACGCCGACCGCCCGCCCGCGGTTCGGCCCCGGGCGGTTCAGCCGGCCCCGCACGGCGGGCGCGGCGGGGAGGACCTCACCGCCCCTCCCCCAACAGCGCGAACAGGCCGGAGAAGCCCTGATCGCCGTGGCCGTCGGCGATCCGGCGGTCCATCAGGTCCTTGACCTCGCGCATCCGCACGGCTTCCACGCCGACGGACTCCCGGTGGTCGATCATGTCGTCCATCAGCGCGGCCTGGACCCGGAGGGGGCCGAGGTCCGGTGGGTAGTCGCCGTTCTTGACCGCCTTGCCGAGCGAGGTCAGCAGCGACGGGTACGCGGCCACCGAACCGGCGACGCGCTCGGCGAACTCCACGACGTCGACCCCTTCCGCCTGCACCAGCCGGAGGGTGTGCAGGAAGCCGATGAGCAGCTCGTAGCCCACCGCGACCTGGGCCATGAACTCCACGGCGGCCAGGCCGGCGTCCGTGCCCTGGTAGGCGATGTCGCCCAGTGCCCGCAGCGCCGGCCCGTGGGCGTCGAACGCGCGGCGGGCGCCGCTGACCGGAAGCAGGAGGTCCGGGGTGCCCACGTGCACCGGATCCCCCATGAGCTTGCCGTCGAGGTACTCGGCACCGTGTTCCCGTGCCCAGCGCTCGTAGGTCCGGGCCTGCGCGGGGGAACCGCTCGTGAGGTTCACCAGCACCTTGCCCGCGATGGCGGAACCGACGGAGGCCAGGACCTCGTCGACCGCCGTGCTGTCGAGCAGGCAGACCACGACGAGCTCGCTCGCCGCCACCGCGTCCGAGGCCGTCGCAGCGGTCTCGGCACCGAGGCCGACCAGCGGCGCGGTCTTGCTCGCTGTCCGGTTCCAGACCGTCGTGTGGTGGCCGTGGTCGACGAACGTCGTGGCGATCGCCGTCCCCATGTCGCCGAGGCCGAGCACGGTGACCCGGGTGGCCGCACCGCCGCCGTCTGTTCTCTTCGTCATGTTCCCTGCCCTCTTCGGAGCGAATGGCCGCTGTGCGCCGATGCTAGAAAGTCAACTTAAGTTGAGGTCAAGTGCGGCTGCCGGCTGCCGGGAAGCACGGAACGGTCCTCTTCGGTCGGTGCACGGAAGGCAGGGCCCCGGCGGGGTTCTGGGCCCTGTGCCCCTCCCCGGGGCAGCGACGGTGCCAGGGCGCGGACCCCTGCGGGGCGGGGTGCCCGCGCGGTGCGCGCGGGCGTCTCCGGGGGCGGGCGGCGGACCTGTGCCGCCCGCCCGTGCGGTGGGGCCTACGCGGAGAGGAACCGCAGGAGGGCCTCGTTCACCTCCTGGGCGTGGGTCCACAGCAGGCCGTGCGGAGCGCCTTCGATCTCGACGTACTCCGCCGAGGGCACCAGCGCGGAGAACGGGCGGCCGGTGGCCTCGACGGGAAGGATGCGGTCGGCCGTGCCGTGCACGATCAGCGCGGGCACGTCGATGCGGGCGACGTCGGAGCGGAAGTCGGTGAACCAGGTGAGCGGGGCGGCCGCCGAGGCCACCGCACTCGAAGCCGCGGCGGCGTTCCAGCTGTTGCGCACGGCCTCCTCGCTGATCCTCTCGCCCAGGTTCTCGTCCAGGTTGAAGAAGTTCTCCAGGAACCCGGTGAAGTAGGCGTACCGGTCGGCCTCGACCTGGGTGACGATGTCCTCGAAGAACTCCCGTGGCGCGGCTCCGCCGGGGTTGTCCTGCGTCTTGAGGAGGTACGGCTCCAGGGCGCCGAGGAAGGCGGCCTTGGCGACGCGGCCGGAGCCGTAGGTGCCCAGGTAGCGGCCGACCTCGCCGGTGCCCATCGAGAACCCGACGAGCACGGCGTCGGTCAGGTCGAGGCTCTCCAGGACGGTGTTCAGGTCGGCGGCGAAGGTGTCGTAGTCGTACCCGGTGGAGGGCTGCGAGGACTGTCCGAATCCGCGGCGGTCGTACGTGATGACCCGGTACCCGGCGTCCAGGAGGGCGGCGGTCTGCTTCTCCCAGGAACGGCCGTCGAGCGGGTACCCGTGGATGAGGACGACCGGCTGCCCGGCGCCCCGGTCCTCGTAGTACAGCTCGATCGACTCGCTGTTCTCGGTCCCGACGGTGATGCGTCCCATGACTGTCTCCCTGTGCGCCTGTCGCGACCCCAGGATGAGAACGGTCGTTCTCATCCTGGGCGCATGTGCGAGAACGTTCGTTCTCACTGGCACCCACCCTAGAGAACGTTCGTTCTCATGGCAAGTACACTGGTGGCATGAATTCGCCCGACGAGGAGTACCGCGACCGCATCGTCAGCGCCGCCGACAGGCTCTACTACGCACGCGGCTTCTCCTCCGTGGGCATGGACGAGCTGCGGGACGAGTCGGGGGTGTCCCTCCGGCGGCTGTACCGGCTCTTTCCCTCCAAGAACGACATCGTCATGGCCGTGCTCCGCGGTCGGCGGCGCATGTGGACCGAGGGCCTGGCCGAGTACGTGGACGCGGTGGGACCGCCGGAGGAGAAGCTCCTGGCCGTCTACGACTTCCTGTCGGGGTGGTTCTGCGAGGACGACTTCAGGGGATGCGGCTTCGTCAACGCCTTCGCCGAACTCGGAGCCGTGAACCCCGAGGTGGCCGAGATCGCGCGCGAGCACAAGGCGTCGTTCCAACGGGACCTGGAGCGACTCGTGGCGGAGCTCGGAGCCGAGCCCTCCCTCGCCGCCCAGCTGGCGCTCCTCGCGGAGGGGGCCCAGACCACCGCCGCCATCTCGGGCGACCCCGTGGCGGCGACGCACGCCCGGAGGGCGGCCCGGACCCTCGTCGGTGCGGCACTGGCGGGTCGCGACGCGGAGGCCGGCGTCACCGGCGGCCGCTCCCCCGGTGCGGACGATCGGGAACGGCCATGACGGACGACCGGTGGACCGTCGACTTCTGGCTCGACCCCTCCTGCCCCCTGACCCGCAACACCGCCCGGTGGATCACATCGCTCACCGAGCACGTGCCCCTCGACGTCCGCTGGCACGTGATGAGCCTCTTCCTGCTCAACGAGCACCGCGACGAGGACCCCGAGGGTGATGTCGAGGGCTACCTCCGGATACCCGCACGGGTCGCCACCGCCGTGCGGGTGAACCATGGGAGCACCGCGCTCGGCGCCTTCCACGACGCTCTCTGGACCGGATCCGACGGTACGCACCGGGAGTGGATCGGCGACATCGGTGCCGCCCTGCGCCGCTGCGGGCTCCCGGCCGACCTCGCCGACGCCGGGTGGGGGGACGGCCACGACGCCGCCCTCCGTGAGTCCCACCAGGACGGGGTCGGCCGTGTCGACGCCGAGATCGGCACACCGGTCCTCGCCGTCACCACACCCGATGGCGTTCTTCCCGCCGTGTTCGGCCCGGTCGTCGCCGAGGTGCCCGCACCGGCCGAAGCCCTCCGGCTGTGGCAGGCCACCCTCCTACTGGCGGGCGTTCCGGGCTTCCGCGAGATCAAGCGCTGACGTGCCGGCACCGGCCCGGACGGCCGGTCGCGGAAAGGCGGCGCCGCTGCTCACCGGCCGACCCGGTGGACAGCGGCGCCGACCGCTCCGTCGCGTCCCTACTCCTCGCCCTTGGAGACCAGGGTGAGCACGTCGTACGTGGCGACGGGCTCGTCGTCCTGGTTCGTGACCACGGCGTCCCAGCGCACCTCGCCGTACTCGGCGTTCGTGCGCGGGGTGATCTGCTTGGCGGTCAACGTCACCCGGATGGTGGCGTCCTCCTTCACCGGGGTGAGGAAGCGCAGGTTGTCCACGCCGAAGTTGGCGAGCACGGGGCCCGGTGCCGGGTCGACGAACAGGCCCGCCGCGAGCGACACCACCAGGTAGCCGTGCGCCACGATCCCGCCGAACAGCGGGTTGGCCGCCGCGGCCTCCTCGTCGGTGTGCGCGTAGAACGTGTCACCGGTGAACTCGGCGAAGTGGTCGATGTCGGCGCGGGTGACGGTACGCTCCGCCGACGCGATCGTGTCGCCGATCCGCAGTTGCGTCAGGTCCTTGCGGAACGGGTGCACGTCCCCGACCGTCCGCCGGGACCCGGTGGTCCAGTGGCCGGTGATCGCGGTGACCATGTCCGGCGGGGCCTGGATCGCGGTGCGCTGCATGTGGTGCTTGACACCGCGTACGCCGCCCAGCTCCTCGCCCCCGCCCGCGCGCCCGGGACCGCCGTGCACCAGGACGGGCAGCGGCGACCCGTGGCCCGTGGACTCCTTGGCGTCGTCCCGGTTGAGCACCAGGATCCGGCCGTGCCACGGCGCCAGGCCGAGGACGACCTCGCGTGCCACGTCCGGGTCGTTGGTGACCAGGGAGCCCACCAGGCTGCCCCGTCCGCGTGCGGCCAGCTCCACGGCGTCGGCGACGCCGGAGTAGGTGATCACGGTGCTGACCGGGCCGAACGCCTCCACGTCGTGCGGCTCCTCGGCGCCCGGCGCGGCGCGCAGCAGGACCGGTGACATGAACGCCCCGGTCTCGGCGTCGGCGCCGGTGACCTCGACGCCGTCGGGGTCACCGAAGACGATCCTGCTGGAGGAGCGCAGCGCCTTGACCGCCTTGCGGACCTCCTCGCGCTGGTCGAGTGACGCCAGCGGGCCCATGCGCGCGTCGGGGTCGTCGGCCGCCCCCACGACCACCTTGGACAGGCGGTCGACCAGGGCGTCGGTGACGGCGTCCGCCATCGCCTCGGGCACGATCACCCGGCGGATGGCCGTGCACTTCTGTCCGGCCTTGACGGTCATCTCGGTGACGACCTGCTTGACGTACAGGTCGAACTCGGGGTCCTCGACGGACACGTCCGGGCCGAGGATCGAGCAGTTGAGCGAGTCGGCCTCGACGTTGAGCTGCACGCCGCCGCCGACGACGTTGGGGTGGCTGCGCAGGGTCGCGCCGGTCGCGGCGGAGCCGGTGAAGCCGACGATGTCCTGGGCGCCCAGGTGGTCGAGCACGCCGCGCGCGCTGCCGGCGAGGAACTGGAGCGAGCCCTCCGGGAGGAGCCCGGACCCGACCATGCGGCGCACGACGGCGGCCGTGAGGTAGGCGGTCTGGCTGGCGGGCTTGACGATGCTCGGCATGCCCGAGAGGAAGGCGGGCGCGAACTTCTCCAGCATGCCCCACACGGGGAAGTTGAAGGCGTTGATCTGCACGGCCACGCCCGGCCGTGAGGTGTACACGTGCTGGCCGACGAACGTTCCCTGCCGTCCGAGCGGTTCCAGGGGGCCGTCCAGGATGACCGTGGCGTTGGGCAGCTCGCGGCGGCCCTTGCTGGAGAAGCTGAAGAGGGTGCCGAAGCCGCCGTCGACGTCGACCATGGTGTCGCGCTTGTTGGCGCCGGTCCGGTGCGAGAGCGCGTAGAACTCGTCCTTGTGCTCGGTGAGGTGCTTGGCGAGTTCCTTGAGGATGTTCGCGCGCTGGTGGAAGGTCAGCCGCCGCAGCGCGGGGCCGCCGACGCGGCGGGCGTGGTCGACCATCCCGGCGACGTCGAGTCCGGCGGCCGAGATGCGGGCGACGGTCTCACCGGTGTTCGCGTCGGCCAGGGGTGCGCCCTCGTCCGCGGGGGCGAACCACGATCCCTGCGCGTAGCTCTCCAGTACTTCGGACACCTGACGGTCCTCTCCTCGGGCGGTGGGTCTTCCGGAACAGTATTACAGACCGATCGTTCAGTAAATAGTGTCCGAGCGGTCACGCCTGCCCTCACCTGGGGTTTCGTATGACTCCGCAGCAGGTCGCAGGCCCCTTGCGGTCGGGCGCCCCCTGGTCTTGGCGCCCCAGGGGTCGCACCGGCCCCTGGGGCGGACCGGCCCGAACCCGTGGATGCGCCTGACCCGAACCAGCTCCGGTCCGGGCCCGAACCCGGACACCGTGTGCCGAAACGACTCATCGCTTTGTCGACATTGTGAGCGCCTCGGTGCAGGTTCGTTCTCCTCCCCCGATCCTGTAACAAACGGCCTCCGCCGGACACAGGGAGGGTGACACCGCACGGAAGGAAGCCGATGACCGATGACAGGGATGACGGAGATCCCGCCAAAGGGGAGTTCACCCGGTTCTTCGAGCGGCACTACGACGACGTCCACCGCTACGCCGTCCGGCGGCTCGGCCCCGACCACGCCGACGACGTCGCCGCCGAGACCTTCGGCGTCGCCTGGCGCAGATTCGACCGCCTGCCCAAGGACCGACCGCTCCCCTGGCTGTACGGGGTGGCCCGCAACGTCGTCCGCGCCCGCTCGCGTCGCGGCCGGCAGCGAGCCGAGGTGCTCAGCGCCTTCGAGGAGGGCTCCGCCCGCGTACCGGCCGAACCCGACACCACGCGGCGCGTCGCGGAACGCGACGAGGCGCTGCGCGTCCTGGAGCGGTTGAGCGACAAGGACCGCGAACTCGTGATGCTCCTGGCCTGGGAGGGCCTGGAGCTGCCCGAGGCCGCGCGGGTCCTGGGCTGCACCGCGGCCACCGCGCGGGTGCGCCTGTTCCGGGCGCGGCGCCGGATCGAGGGCCTCCTCGACCCCCCGCTGCCCGCGCAGGCACGCCGTCCGGCCGCCCTGACAGTCCCCCTGGAGGAACGATGAGCCGCACCGACACCGACGCCGTCCGCGCGCTGTTCGCCGCGCACGACCCCGCCGCCTCCGTCCACGCCGACCCCGCGCGCCGGGAGCTCTCCCGGATCGAGGTGATCGCCGCGGGCCACCGGCCCGGACCCGCCCGCCCGGTCCTCCGCCGTCCCGCGTTCCGGGTCGCCCTGGGCGCCGTCGCCGCCCTCGCGGCCGTGGCCGTGGCCGTACCGTTCGCGTTCGACTCCGCGGAGCCCGCCTACGCCGGGCCGCCCCCCGCACCGCTGGAGGTCCCGTTGACCGACCTGGAGCCCGGGAACGAACAGCTGCTCGCCCTGGCCGAGGCCGCCGAGGGCCGGCCCGCGCCCCCGAGGCCCGGTGACGTCGCCTACGTGCGCACCTTCCAGTGGACCCTCACCTACTCGCAGGACCTGGACACCGACGAGGCGGGTTGGGGCATCCTCCCCGTGCGCGACGAGGTGTGGCGGACCCCGCACGAGTCCGGTCTCCAGGTGGAGACCCCGAGCGTCCCCGACCACATGGGCGGCGACCCCAACCCGCTCCAGCGCCTGTTCGAGGACGGGCCCACCGAGTTCGAGTGGGGCGACGGCGAGGGGGGAAACGGCATGTTCTTCTCCCTGGAGCCCGACTCCCTCTCCTCCGACCCCGAGGTACTGGCCGACCAGCTGCACGGGGCGGGATCGGACCTCGCCGACGCCGAGGCCGGGGCGAGGCTCTTCTACGCCCTCCAGCAGTTGTACGAGGAAGCGCCCGTGGAGCCCGAGGTGCAGGCCGCGGTGCTCCGCGTCCTCGCCGAGGAGGAGGACGTCATGTTCGCCGGGTCCGCCCGCGACCGTGAGGGCCGTGAGGGCCTGCTGTTCGTGGCCGAGGAGCAGACCGAGGCCGGCACGCTGCTGGAGCGGCGGATCATGTTCGACCCCGTGACGGGGCAGCCGCTCTACCACGAGACGCTCACCACGGAGTCGCCGTTCGAGGAGGACGCGGATCTGCCCATGGTGGGCGACTACACGGTCCTGGTCGAGTCCGCGTGGGTTCCGGAGGTCGGGGACACGCCCTGACCTCCGGCGGGGCCGGGACACGGCCCGGCCCCGGCCCCGCCGCCCGGCTCCTGCCAGGTCCGGCCCGGACCCGAATCCGCTGCGGTCGGGGCCCCGGCCCGGTCGCCGAGTCGGCCTGTCGGCCTGTCGGCCTGTCGACAATCGGCGCCGCCGCTACCTGGTGAGCGCCAGTACCTCGGCTCCCGGCAGGCCCGCGAGGAGCTTGCCCGGGACCAGGAGCTTGGAGCGGCGCAGACCGCTGCCGACGACCACCTCGGCCGCGGCGGCGACCGCCTCGTCCACGAGGACCGGCCACCCCTCGGGCAGCCCCAGCGGCGTGATGCCGCCGTACTCCATGCCGGTCAGCCCGGTCGCCTCGTCCATGGGGGCGAACGACGTCTTGCGGGCGCCCAGGTGGCGGCGCACGATCCCGTTGACGTCGGCGCGCCGGTCGGCCGGCACCATGCACGCCGCGAACGACACCTCGCCGCCGCGCCTGGCCGCGACCACGACGCAGTTGGCGCTGGTGTCCAGGGGCATCCCGTACGTTGCGCAGAACTGCGCGGTGTCCGCGAGGTCCGGGTCGATCTCGGCCACGCGGGCCTCCCCGAGCCCCCGGACGGCCTCCATCACGGGGGCGGCCAGCAGGTCCGGACACTCGTCGGCGCGCACCCAGCGAAGTTCAGTGGACATGGAACACCTCAGGTCGTCGGATGGCGGACAAGGGCCAGGTTAGCGACCCTCCAGGGGAGAGCGGGGACCGTCCGGGCGGCCGGTGCGAGGACGGCCGCGCGAGCCGTCCGGCCCGGCGACGGCCCCCAGGGCCAGCTCCGCGAGCCCGTCGGCCCGGTACCCGGGCCAGCCGTGCACCGCTTCGAGGTACTCCTGCGGGATCGCCCCGGCGCCCCAGCGGGCGCCGAGCAGCGCCCCGGCGATCGCGGCCACGGTGTCGGTGTCGTTGCCCGCGCGGACGGCGGCCCGGAGCGCGGGCACGAACCCGTCGGGCTCGCGGACCACCGCCGACCAGGCCGCCTGGAGGGCACGCACCACGAACCCGTTGTCGTGGAAGAAGTGCGGGGGCCGCACCTCGGCCTCGTCCAGCCATGCTCCCCACTGGCCGCGCCGGTCCTCCGGCAGCAGCTCCAGGCCGCCGCGGACCCCGCCGGTGTCTCCGTGGACCACCGCGTGCCGCACCCCCTCGCACCACAGCACGCACGCCTCGGAGGCGAGCGGGTCCGCGTGGGTGAGCCTGCTGTACCGGTCGGCTGCGACCGCCAGGCCCCCGGGGTCGTCCAGGTAGGCCAGGGCGAGTGGTCCGGTACGCATCAGGGACCCGTTCCCCGCGCTGGGGACGCCGTCGTCGAAGCGCCGGGCGGAGACCCGCTCCATCACCTCGGCGACCTCGGGCGTCCCGAAGGCGTGGCCGGAGTCCCGCATCACCGCGCGGGTCTGGTTGCCGATGTCGGAGGCCCCGTTGCCGGCCCAGTCCAGGAACGCGTCGGCGGTCCGGCACAGCGCCTCCGCCGACAGCGGGTCGGCGTGGTCGCGCAGGGTCCGGGCGATGCACACCGCCATCTGGGTGTCGTCGGAGTACTCGCCCGGCTCGTACGGTCCGAGCCCGCCGCCCACCATCCGGGGCACCTGGTCCTCGGTCAACGCCGGACCGAACTCGTACGGAACTCCCAGGGCGTCGCCGCAGGCCGCACCGAGGAGGACGCCGACGGCGCGGTCGTCCGTGCTTCCGGGAAGAGGCAGGTTCACAGGTTCCTCGCAACGTTTCGGTACCGGGGGTGCTGCGACTCGACCCTATCGACAGAAACCTGTCCGCATCCGGCCTGATCGAGGACGAAAGATGATGGTTCATAGCCGTAGAATCCGTCCCATGGAGACCCCCACTCCCGATCCCCTCTCCGGTCACACACTGCACGGGCGCTACGTCCTGGGCTCCCGTGTCCGCAGCGGGGCCTCCGGGACCGTGTACGCAGCGCACGACCTCCGCGAGGAGCGGACCGTCGCGGTCACCGTGCTCCACCCGTGGCTGTTGGGGGACCACGGGGCGGTGCACGCCTTCGTGGGGCGGGCGCAGACGCTGGAGACGGTCTCCCACCCCGGCCTGGCGCAGGTCCTGGACCACGGGCACGACGACGCGCACGTGTACGCGGTCGCCGAGTACCTGCCCGGGGAGACCCTCGCCGAGGTACTGGGGGACGGCGGGGGCGAGGGGCTGCGGTACCCGCCGCACATGGCGCTCTCGATCGTCGTCGACGTACTGACCGCCCTGGACGCCGCCCACCGGTCGGGGATCGTCCACGGCGACCTGGACGCGGGCAAGGTCGTGATGGGCGACGGCGGGTTGGTGCGGGTCACCGGCTTCCCGCTGCTGTTCGACGCCGCCGAGGACGCCGGGCCCGAGACCCGCACCGACGTGCGCGCCGTCGGGGTGCTCCTCCACACGCTGATGACCGGTGACCCCTCCGAGGCGGACGAGACCCGGCCGCTCCGGCCCTCGGCCGTGCTCCCCGACCTGCCTCCGGACCTGGACATGCTGGTCGCCAACGCGACCGACCCGAACCCGCGCTACCGCCCGCGCGACGCCGGTCAGTACCTCACCCTCGTCGAGCAGGTGAAGCGGTCCCTCCCCAGGTCCGACGTCGACCGCGACGGCGACACCCGGCCGATCCCGGTCGTCACCGACCTTCCGGCCGAGGACGCGGAGGGACGGGACGGGACGGGGAAGGGCCGAGGCGGACCCGTTCCGGGGTGGCGCCGCACGCCGGTGCTGGTCGTGGCGGGGGCGCTGGTGCTCGCCCTGTTCGCGGCCGGGTGGGCCCTCGCCCCCGAGGGGGGAGCCGCGCTCCCCGACGTCATGGGCAGCGACCCGGAAACGGCCGAGGCGCGGTTGGCGGCCCTGGACCTCGAACTGGTCGTGGCGTTCGACGAGACCTACAGCGACACCGAGGTGGTCGGTGCCGTCGCCGACACCACCCCGGACGCGGGGTCCGACGTGGAGCGGGGAGACGAGGTCCTGCTGTCGGTGTCCGCGGGGCCGCGGTTCGCCGAGATCCCCGACGTGGTGGGCGGTACCGAGAACGAGGCGCGCGAGGCACTGCGCGAGACCGGCTTCATCCACATCGAGGTGGTCCAGGAGCACTCCCCAGAGGAGGCGCCCGGAACGGTCCTGTCGACCGTCCCCGCGACGGGGGACGAGGGCGACAGGGACGAGCCCGTCACCGTCCACGTCAGCGAGGGGGTCATCGTCCCGACACTGCTCGGCATGGGGCAGGAGGAAGCGGGGTCCGCCCTCGCCGGCCTGGGCCTGGAGGTCGAGGTCACCGAGGCGCACCACGACACGGTGCCCGAGGGCGAGGTCGGCGGCCAGACGCCCGAGCCGGGCACGATCCTGCCCGAGGAGGGCGTCGTCACCCTCGCCGTCTCCCTCGGGCCGGAGGACGAGGAGGACGAGGACGAGGCGGAGGAGTCGGAGGAGGCCTCCTCACCCTCCGAGGACGACCGCGGTGACGATGACGACGGCCGTGGCGACGACGGACGCGGCGACGATGACGACGGACGCGGCGACGACGGCTGGGGTGGCGGCGGGCGAGGCGACGGCGGAGGCTGGGGCGACTCCGGCGGCGGCTCCTGCGAGACCGCGGCCTGGGACGGCGACACCGTCTACGACACCGGGGACCAGGCCGCCTACCGCGGGCGCGTGTACGAGGCGCGCTGGTGGATCCAGGGCGTCCCCCCGAGCATGGGCGAGGACTGGGGCGTCTGGGTGGACCGGGGCTCCTGCTGACCGGTCCGGCCCGACAGGCCGCGCCCCGGCCCCGCGCCGTCCCGCACGGTCAGCGCGCGGGGGTGAAGTCCGCGAGGTGGTCGCGCACCCACTCGCGGTAGGTCAGCGGAGGGCGGCCGGTCGCCTCCCGCACCCCGTCGCCGACGGGTTCGGGGGTGCTGACCATCTCGGCCCAGTGGGAGAGGGCCTCGTCCGCGAAGTCCCGGTCGTTCATGGCCAGCGCCAGTTCCTCCCGGGCCTCCTCCAGGGGCTGCTCCTCCCAGCGGACGGGGACGCCCGTCTCCTCGCCGATGATCCGGACCTGGTCGGCCTGCGTGACGGTCTCGGGGCCGGTGATGTCGTAGCTCCTCCCCGTGTGCCCCTCGTCGAGCAGGGCGCGGACGGCGGCAGCCGCGACGTCCTTCTCGTGGACGAGTGAGCGGGACGCGCCGCCGTAGGGCGCCCGGACGACGCCGCCGGGCACCTGGTCGGCCCACATGAGGGTGTTGGTGGCGAGGCCGGTCACACGCAGGAAGGTCCACTCGTCGGTGGCGGCGCGGACCGCTGCCTCCACCCGGCCCCAGACGCCGTTCTCCTCCACCGGTCGGTCGTCGTGGACGCCCGACGCGGAGAGGTAGACGATCCGGCTGGTGTGCCGGGCGATGGCCGCCACGGTCTCCTCCACCCCGTCCCCGCCGAACCCGGGCCAGAGCAGGTAGGCGCCCGCGGTGCCCTTCGCCGCGGAGGCGACGGCCTCCGGGTCGGTGATGTCGCCGTGGACGACCTCGACCCCCTCCGGCAGGCGGGCCGCGCCCGGGTTCCGCACGAGGGCGCGGACCGGGACGTCCTCCGCGAGCAGCCCCGCCACCACGTGGCGGCCGGTGGCCCCTGTGGCTCCGGTGACCAGGATCGGCTGGTTCATGATGTCTCCCTCTGCGCGGTGCGGGCCGGACCCCCGGTCCGGCCGGGCCCCGGTCGGTGCCCACGGCCCACACTCAGGCCTCAACTAATATTGAGGTCAAGTCCGGCCGTCGAACCGGTTTCCCCGAGGCGCGCCCCTCGGCCGTCCGCACCGCAGGCCGCGGAGCCGACCAGCGCCCCAGGGACAGGGGCGGTCACCGGGGTTCCTGCCGCCCGTTCCGCCCCGTGCCCGCACGCCGGTCCCCCTCACCAGGCGGTAGTGAGGTTCGTCCTGGACGAATGCGCAGAAAGCCCCGGCCATCAGAGGCCCTCCCGTCACACCGGCAACGTTTCCGGTCCGCCCATGGGAAAGGGCGACCGGCCCCCGCTCCCACCCCCCGCCGCCGCCGCGATCGGCGGCCCCGAAAAATGGCTCGACGGCGTGGCGGCGTCCTGTGACAGTGATACGCATGACGAACTCCGCACGTGTGACCGCAGCGGACCTACAACTCATGCAGGGCTTGGCACAGCGTGTCACCGCCACCCGCCCGGAACTGGTGAACAGCGACGCGTCGTACGGCGAGCTGGCCTGGAACTGGGGCACATGGCAGGTCGGCGACGGCGCGGGCCGGCCGCGCCGACTGTGGTTCTCCGGCGGGGAGCTGGTGGCGTGGGGCTGGGCCGTTCTCCCGCACCGGGCGACACGGAGCGACGGGTCGGTCAAGGACGTCACCGGCGCCTACCTGGCGTACCAGGTCCACCCCGACCACACCGGACTGGTCGACGAGGTCATCGACTGGTACGACGCCACGGCCGCGGGCCTCGAACGTACGGTCCTGCCGGGTGCCGCCGACGAGTTCGCCCTGGAGCGTTGGGCGGCGCACGGCTACGGGACCGACCCGGCCTCGCTCGGCGACACCGGGACCTGGACCCAGCTCAACGAGCGCGACCTCACCGACGTGGAACAGCCGGCGCTACCGGACGGATTCCGGTTCCGCACCGCCGACGAGGCCGGGCCGGAGGCCGCGGTCCGGGCCCACGTGGACGCCTGGGCGCCCTCCACGTACACGGCCGAAGCCTACGAGGGCGTCCGGCGGACGGCGGCGTACCGCGGTGACCTGCACCTCCTGGTGGAGGCGCCGGACGGGACGATGGCGTCCTCGGCGATCATGTGGCTCGACGAGGCGAACAGGACCGTTGAGTTCGAGCCGGTCGGGACACATCCGGATTACCTGCGTCGCGGACTGGGAACGGCGATGCTCCTGCACGGAATGCACCTGGCGAGGGCGGCCGGGGCCACGCACGCGACGGTCGTCTGCCTGGGGGCGCCGGGGTATCCCCGGGCGCGTGGACTGTACTACGGCGTCGGCTTCCGGCTGTTCACGCGGGAGGTCCCGCTCATCAAGGCCGGGACCGCGGACTGAGGGCGGGCCGCCCCCCGGACCGACGCGGGACACGGACACCGGGCTACTCCCTCGTGTCGTCACCGCGGGCGAGGCGACCGAAGTGCCCCACCGCCGCGCCCAGGGCGAAGTGCGCCGCCTGGTGTTCTGTCATCGGCACCACACCGGCGGGCACGGTCACCCGGAACGGGAACTCGTCCTCCGGACTGATACGGAAGTCGTCGATGATCCCCTGGGACAGGAGCATGGTCAGTGCCTCGCGTATCTGCCCGTTGCGGTTGTCCGACGCCCAGATCGACATGTCTCCACACTAGCCCGACGAGACCGGCACGACCCCCCGAATCCCTTTATCCGCCGGGCTTTCCGCTCTCCGGTCCGTGATCGGAGCCGGCGCCTGCCGTGCCGTGGACACCGCGCCACGGGCACCGCGCCGTGCCGCCTCCGCCGTGACCACGGGAGGCACCGGGCAGGGGCACGGGAGGGCCCCGGACACAGGTGTGGGGGGGCGCGTGGACCCGGGCCCCCCCCCCCCCC
>NZ_JBHXQY010000080.1:0-31384 GCF_042716955.1 Nocardiopsis sp. NPDC058631
CCCTCGCCCTGGGCTACTTCGGCCAGTAGAAGACGTCCGAGGTCGCCGATGTGATGGACGCGTCGGTGTCGCCCTGCTGGATCAGCCGCACACGTACCCTGCGCCCCTTGGCCAGGTTGCCCTTCCACGAGTAGGTGAAGTGGCCGTTCCCCCCGACGTGCACCGGGCTGTCGACGGGCCGGTTGCGGGCGTACACCCACCCGCCCTCCCCGTCCGGCTCGTACTCGGTGGCGCGGATGCGCACCTCCGCCCCGCCGGACAGGCCGGCGATGGTCACCCCGACGGAGAAGTCGTAGAGGGCTCCGGCCTTCTCGTTGACGCCGACGAGGCTGTAGAGGCTGCCGGTGGCCTCGCCTCCGTGGTCGGCGTCCACCACGGACGTGAACTCCAGCGACGTCCACTCGGCGGGCTTGAGGGTCTGGGGGCGGTCCTTCTCGAACCGGCGGTGTCGGGGCATGTCGTCTTCCTTCTCGGCCTGGGCGGGGAGCCGGGCGGTTTCGCGGACGTGCCGTCCTCCACGGACGCGCGGGCCTTCCCCCCGGGGCAGGGGGCGGGAAGGGAGTCGCGGTGGCCGAGCGCCCAGCCGGAGCGGGAGGGGCCGGGGCCCCTGAGCCGTCGGCGGGGTTCTCGAACGGCGCTGATCTGCTCGGAGGTGAGGGAGGGAAGGGGCCCTTCCGGCCAGGTGGCCGGGGGCGCGGAGCGGTGGGAGGTACCCGCCGGGCCGGGCGGCCCGGGTGCGGCACGCACCACCGCCCTACGGAAAGTACCCGCGTGAGCACGAAGCGAACACACGTGGGCCCGGTCCCGTCATTTCCGGTCCCGGGCCCGTACCGCCGCCCTGCCTCCCCGCTCCCGCCGACAGTGCGCGCGTCGCGCCTGCCCGGGGCCCGGCCGGACCCCGCCCCCGGGGCCGTACCGCCCCGCCCCGGGGCCTCGCCGGTTCAGCCGAAGGGGACCGCCGGAGCCGCGGGCACGTCCACCCGCAGGGCGAACACCGCACCGTCGGCGGGGCCCGGGTCGGTGAGCCCCACGGTGGCCGAGGTGATCAGGAGCGTGGGCTCGTGGTCGCCGACCACGCACACGCTGGTGGGCTGCGCGGCGGGCACCCGCACCACCCGGACCAGCGTCCCGTCGGGCGCGTAGCGGTGCACGCGCCCCGCACCCCAGACCGCGACCCACAGGTGGCCCTCGGCGTCGACCTGCATGCCGTCCGGGCTGCCCCCGTCGACGCGGGCCAGCACGGCCGCCTCCCCCGGCCTGCCCTCGGCGTCCAGTGCGTAGGCGTCGATGCGCCCCTCGGCGCTGTCGGCCAGGTACATGCGGGAGCCGTCGGGGGTGAAGGCGGGCCCGTTGGGAACGGTGTAGCCGTCCAGGACACGGGTGACCCCTCCGCCGGGGTCGGCCCGGTAGAGCGACCCGGCACCGCGGGTGCCGTCGTAGGCCATCGACCCGGCCCAGAACCGGCCCCGGGGGTCGCAGCAGCCGTCGTTCATGCGCATCGGTGTGGCGGCGCCGTCCTCGGGGCGGCCCAGCCACTCCAGGGCTGCGGTCCCGCCCCCGGTCCCCGTCAGCAGGGCCACACCGGTGCCCGCGGCGGCCACGAGCGCACCGTCCCGGTGCCGCACGGGGGCGACCGCTCCCAGGGGGACGTCGAGGGAGGCCAGTTCGTCGGCCGGGCCCGGCCCGCCGGGGTCCAGTCTGAGCAGGCGGCCCCGGAGGATGTCCACCATGAGCAGGTCGCCGCCGACCCAGCGCGCCCCCTCGCCGAGCTCGAAGCGGTCCTCGCTCCAGATCCTGATCGCCGGTTCCATCGGCACTCCTACCATTCCGCGAATGATCCGTCGTCGTGACTCCACACCGGCGGGCGCCACCGGTGCCCCACACGGTCCGCGCGGCGCACGGCGTCCTCGTCCACCTCCACGCCGAGCCCGGGGGCGTCCGTACGGTGGATGTTCCCGTCGGGGAAGGCGAACACCCCTGGGTCCACGACGTAGTCGAGCAGTTCGGCGTCCTTGTTGTAGTGGATGCCGATGCTCTGTTCCTGGATGAGGAAGTTGGGGGTGGCGAAGGCGATCTGGAGGCTCGCGGCCAGGGCGACCGGGCCCAGTGGGCAGTGCGGCGCCAGCACCGCGTCGAAGGTCTCGGCCAGCGAGGCGATGCGCCGCACCTCGGAGATGCCCCCGGCGTGGGACAGGTCCGGTTGGGCCACCGCGATCCCGGCCTGGAGCGCGGGCAGGAAGTCGGTGCGCCCGTACAGGCGCTCACCCGTGGCGATCGGCACGGGGCTGCACCGGACGATGTCCGGGAGCAGGTGCCCGTACTCGGGAAGGAGCGGCTCCTCCGCGAACATGGGGCGCAGCGGCTCCAACAGCGGCAGCACCCTGCGGGCCGTGGCGGCGTTGAACCGGCCGTGGAAGTCGACGGCCACGTCGCGGTCGGGGCCCAGGACCTCGCGCACCTGGGCCAGGCGGTCCACGATCGCGTCGATCTCGCGCACGGTGGCGGAGCGGCCCATGACACCGGAGGCGTTCATCTTCACGGCGGTGAGCCCGGACTCCACCCGCGCGGAGACCGCGTCGGCCAGCTCCGCCGGGTCGTCGCCCCCGACCCAGCCGTACACGCGCACCCGGTCGCGGACCGGGCCGCCCAGGAGCTGGTGGACGGGGACCCCGAGGCGTTTGCCCGCGATGTCCCACAGGGCCTGGTCGAGTCCGGCGACGGCGCTGGAGAGCACGGGGCCGCCGCGGTAGAACGCGGCCTTGGTCAGGCGCTGCCAGTGGTGCTCGACGGGGGTGGGGTCCTCCCCCAGTAGCAGGTCGGACAGCTCCCCGACGGCGGCCCGCACGGTCTCGGCGCGCCCCTCCACCACCGGCTCGCCCCAGCCCACGATCCCGTCGTCGGTCTCGACGCGGCACAGCAGCCACCGGGGCGGGACGAGGAACGTCTCGATGCGGGTGATCCTCACTGCGGTTTCTCCAGATCGTCGTCGTGTGCGCCTTCCGCGGTGGCGCGGAGGAGGTCCTCCCTGGCCTGGTCGAGCAGGGTGCGCATGGCGTTCTCGGCCGCGACCGGGTCCCCCGCCGCGACCGCCTCGGTGACGGCGGCGTGGCTGGGCACCGGGTCCTTGTGGGCCCCTCCGTGCACCAGGCGGTCCCGCTCGGAGAGCCCGGCCGCGAAGAAGACGTCCGTGCGGGTGTACAGCTCGTTGCGGGTGGCGGAGAGCAGGGCCCGGTGCCAGCGCAGGTCGGCCTCGGCCGCGGCCTCGGGGGTGGCCTCGCCGGACTCGGCCATCTCCGCCACGGCCGCGCGCAGCGCCGTGACGTCGTCGGCGGTGCAGCGCAGGGCCGCCAGGCGGGCGGCGGCCGGTTCGAGGGCCTCGCGCAGCTCGGCCAGGTTCCGGAAGAACACGTCCCCGGCGCCCGCCGCTATCTGCCACCTGACCACGTCGGGGTCGAGCAGGTTCCAGTCACCGCGCGGGCGCACGAACGTGCCCTTGCGCTGCCGGGAGCCGACCAGGCCCTTGGCGGCCAGGACCTTGATCGCCTCGCGGATCGCGGTGAGGCTGAGGTCGAGTTCGTCGCTGAGGACGGCCAGGTCGATCGTCTCGCCCTCGGCGATCCGGCCGGAGAGCACGCGCTCCCCCAGCAACCGCACGGTCTGGCCGTGCACTCCGCGCCCCGAGTAGGCCGCCATCAGTCCCTCCCCTTCCGGTGCGTCACGACGACGCCTTGTAGATACTCCACCCTCCGTCGACCGGCAGGCTCACCCCGGTGACGTAGGAGGCCTCCGCGGAGGCCAGGAAGGAGATGGCGGCGGCGACCTCCGCGGGGTCGCCGAAGCGCCGGGCCGCGGTCTGGGCGACGCTGTCGCGGCGGTCCTCCTCGGGCACCTCGTCCCAGGCGGAGGTGAGGATGGGGCCCGGCAGGACGCAGTTCACGCGCACGCTCGGGCCGTACTCGACGGCGAGCTGCCGGGTCAGGGCGGTGAGGCCGCCCTTGGTGGTGGCGTAGGCGGGGCGCCCGGGGAGCCCGAACCAGGCGTGCACGGACGACGTGAGGACGACGCTCCCCCGCTGGGCGGTGAGGTCGTCCAGGCAGGCGCGCACCCCCAGGAACGCGCCGGTGAGGTTGACCGACAGCTGACGCTCCCAGGAGGCGAGCGTGGTCTCGTGGGCCGGGGCCACCTCGACGGTGTAGGCGTTGGACACCAAGGCCCCCACCGGGCCGAACCCGGTGCGGGCCGCGTCCACCAGGCGCGCCCAGTCGTCCTCGTCGGACACGTCGGCGCGGACCGCGAGGGCCCGGCCCCCGTCCGCGCGCACGCGCTCGGCCGCCTCCTCCACCCGGGGGGAGAGGTCGGCCAGCACCACCGAGGCGCCCTCGGCGGCCAGGCGGCGGGCGGTGGCCTCGCCGATGCCCCGGGCCGCGCCGGTGACCACGGCGGTGACCCCCTCGTGCCTGCTGTCTGTCATGTCACTCCTGGTCAGGGTGGTGTTCGTGTGTGCGTGTGCGGTCGGCGACGGCGGGTGTGCCGGGCCCGGGGGCGGGTGCCGTGCCGGTGTGCGGGCGCGGCGGTGGGCCCCCGTCGGGTGTTCCCTCCCGCAGGGCCGTGAAGACCGCGCGGGGCCACGGGTCCCCGCCCTGCGCGGACCCCGTGCCGGGCGGCTGCGCCCAGTAGCCCCGGGGGTCCACGCCGATGACGGGGCCGGTGGTCGTGCCGAAGCCGAACTCGACGGTGAGGGCGGTGCTCCCGCCCGGGGCGAGCGCGGTGAGCGGGCCCAGCGCCTCGCACTCGACGACCCTGTCGACGGGCCGCAGCCCGCCCAGGTGCTCCAGGGGGTGTGCGACGGGGTACTCCAGCCACACCTGGACCCGTGATCCCCCGTCGGGGTAGGCGGCGCCCTCGTCCACGGCGAAGCGCTGGGTGAGGGTGCCGGCCGCGCCCACGTGGGCCAGCCAGCCCGAGGCCGTGGGGAACCCGACCTTGCCGACGACGTCCTGTGCGGGTACGCGCACCACCGAGGGCGTGTGCGCGGCGGTCGCGGGGTTGGCGTCGCCCGCGACCAGGGGCACGGTGTGCGGGCCGGTGCCGCTCACGCCGACGTAGACCCCGTGGCCGTCCGCGTCCGCGCTCCCGCCGTTCCCGGCGCCCTCCTGGATCGGCCGCGCCGCACGGCCGGGGGCGTGCCGGTCCGTGCCGTGCCCGCCCTCGATCTGCGTGACGTTCCACAGGGCCCACTCGCGCGGGACGCCGGAGGTGTTGACCGCCTCCAGGTCCAGCCGGTAGCCGGAGGCGCCCGGTTCGAGGGTCAGGCGGCGGACCAGGCGGAGCCCGGAGCGCGGGTCGTCGGCGCTGGTCATGGTGAGGGTGGCGGAGCCGTCGCCGGCCGTGGCGGTCTTTGCGGCGTAGGCCCCCGAGTCCAGGACCGGGTCGGGCGGCCCCGCCCACTGGTCGGGGCCGTCCCACCCCTGGGGCGCGGGCCACGTCTTGTCGCCGCCCACGTTGTGCCAGGCGCTCATCGGACCGCCGACAGGGCCGAGCACGACGCCCGCGACCGGCTGGAGGTCCTCCCCCAGCAGGCGCGGGTTGCGGTACAGGTGCTCACGTCCCAGGTGGCGGACGGAGAGGACGCGCCCGCCGAGCGCGGGGGCGGCGGTCACCCGCAGCACCCCGTTGTCCAAGGCCACGAGTTCGTGCGCCCCGGAGGTGTCGCGTTCGACCGTGACCGCGCCGGTCACAGGTCGTCCCCGTCGACCAGAACGACCTTGCCCCGGCTGCCGCCTGCGGCGAGCCGGTAGGCGTCGTCGGCGTCGGTGAGCGCGAAGCGGTCGGACACCACGCGCTCGGGGCTCAGGCCCCACCGCACCAGGTTCCGCGACAGCTCCGCCATGGCGGGCAGGGAGGTCACCCAGGACGCGTACAGGGTGAGCTGCTTGTGCAGGAGGGTGTCGGACACCTCCGTCTCCAGGGTCCCGCCCTCGCCCACCAGGGACACACGGCCCCACTCCGCGGCGTTCTCCAGCGCCAGGGAGCGGCCGGGACGCGACCCCGAGCAGTCGATGACGGTGGCCGCGCCGCGTCCCCCGGTGACCCGGCCGACCGTCCGGGCGGCCTCCTCCGGAGAGGCCAGGGCGTCGAAGACGCCGAGGGTGCCGGCCCAGTCGCGGCGCACCTGGGAGGGTTCGACGCCGATGACGCGGGCGGCGCCCATGCCGCGGCCGATCATGCCCGCGGCCAGGCCGACGGGCCCCAGGCCCACGACGAGCAGGTCGCCGTCGCCGTTGACCGCGATCCGGCGCAGCCCCTCGTAGGCGGTGCCGAACCCGCAGGCGATGAGGGCGCCGTCCACGAAGGACAGCTCGTCGGGCAGGGGCACGCAGGTGGACTCGTCGGCGAGCAGGTACCGGGCGTGGCCGCCGTCGCGCTGCCACCCGTAGGCGGCGCGGGAGGAGTCGGTGCAGCTGATCATGAACCCGCGACGGCAGTTGTCGCAGAGCCCGCAGCCGGCGATGTGGTAGACGATGACCCGGTCCCCGGCCCCGAAGCGGCGGCACCCGGGCCCGGCCTGCACGACGGTGCCGGACGGCTCGTGGCCGGCGACGACGCCGCGGTAGGCGGGTCCGTCGACGCCCCGGTGGGTCTTGTGCTCGTGGTAGATGAACCCGATGTCGCTGCCGCAGATGCCGGACGCCCCGACCCGGAGCAGGACCTGCCCGGGGCCGGGTTCGGGCACGGGCAGGGTGTCGACGACGGCGGTGGAGTCGCCGGGCAGGCGGACCCCGGGCATGGTGGCCGGGAGCGGGGCTGTGGTCGCGTTCATGGGTGTCCCCCGTTTCTTCGTGCGGACGGCGTGCGGCCGGGGCGGTCGTGGCGGACCGCCCCGGCTCGGGTCCGGGCGCCTGCGGGACCCGCGGGTCCCGCAGGCGCGTCGGCTAGGCCGGCTAGGTGAGCCGGTGGGCGGACTCGCGCCTGCTGATGATGACGTTGACGAGGACGGCCGCCACGATGATGAGGCCGCGCACCACGTCCTGGAAGAACGAGTTGACGCCGAGCAGGACCAGCCCGTTGGCGATGACGGTGATGAAGACGACGCCGAGGAAGGTTCCGCCGAGGGAGCCCCGGCCGCCCGCCAGGGCGGTCCCGCCGATGACGACGGCGGCGATGACGTCGAACTCCAGCCCGGCGGCGGCGCCGCCGTTGCCGGAGCCCAGGCGGGCGGCCATGAGCACGCCCGTGATCGCGGCGAGCAGCCCGGTGGTGGCGAACAGCACGATGCGCACCCGGGAGACGTTGATCCCGGCGAGGCGGGCCGCGGCGGCGTTGCCGCCGGTGGCGAACACGGAGCGGCCGTAGGCCGTGTACCGGGAGACGTAGGCGAAGACCGCGAACAGGACCAGCATGACCAGTGCGGCGGTCGGCACGCCCAGGACGGACCCGCCCAGGACGTCGAACACGGCGCTCTCGGGCAGCGGGACGGGCAGGGCGTCGGTCATGTAGAGGGCGAGCCCTCCCAGGACGCTCCACAGTCCGAGCGTGGTGATGAACGAGGGGACGTTGAACCGGGCGCGCAGCCATCCGGCCAGGGCACCCCAGAGCACGCCCATCACGAGGGTGAGGACGATCGCCCCGCCCACGCCGAGGTTCCACTCGGTGGCGCCCTTGGCGACGATGACGGACGCGAAGGCGACCGCCGGGCCGATGCTGATGTCGATCTCGCCGGCGACGATCACCAGGGTGACGCCCCAGGCGGCGATGCCGATCACCGCGGCGTTGCGCAGGAGGCCGAGCTGGTTGTCCAGGCTCAGGAACCCTGCCGCGGTGGAGCCGAGCACGACGTAGAGGAGGACGATGGCGGCCAGCAGGCCGATCTCGTTGAGACGGGGGCCGAATCGGCCGATGAGGTCGCCGCGGGCGGAGACCGCCTCGCCGGTGACCTGGGTGGTGGTGGTCATAGCTTCCTCGCCGTTCACGCCGCCATCGCGGCGGCCATGATGTTGTCCAGGGTGATGTCGTCGCCGGTGAACTCGCCTTCGAGGCGTCCGCCGCGCAGGGCGAGCACGCGGTCGCACACGAGGGGGAGCTCCTCCAGTTCGCTGGAGACGAAGACGACGGCCGCGCCCTTCGCGGCCAGTTCGCGCACGATGCGGTAGATCTGGGCCTTGGCCTCCACGTCCACGCCCCGCGTGGGCTCGTCCAGGAGCAGGATGCGGCTTCCGGCGTGCAGCCAGCGGCCGATGACGGCCTTTTGCTGGTTGCCGCCGCTGAGGTTGACGATGGGGGTGTCGGGGCGGGCGGCCTTGATGGAGAGGCGCTCGATGAGTTCGCTGCCCAGGGCCGACACCCGGGAGGGCAGGACGGTCCCTGCCCTGGAGGCGCCGCCGAACCAGGTCATCACCATGTTCTCGGAGACGCCGAGGAGCGGGACGACGCCCTCGCCCTTGCGGTCCTCGGGGGTGATGCCGACGCCGAGCCGCTTCATGGTGCGGGGCGTGGGCCTGGCGACGGTCGCGCCCTCGACCTCGACGGTGCCGGTGGCGGGGGTGAAGCCCGCCAGGGCGCGCAGGATCTCGGTGCGCCCCGACCCCATGAGTCCCGCCAGGCCCAGGACCTCGCCCGGGTGGACGTCGAAGGAGACGTCGCCGACCTTGGGCGGGACGGCCAGTCCGCGCACGGACAGCAGCGGGGTGCCGGAGCGGTCGACCCGGCTGTGGGGCCTGTCCTGCTCCTGTTCGTCGTGGCCGAGCATGAGGGAGACGATGCGGGCGGTGGTGGCGCCCCGCACGGGGACGGTCTCCACGACGGCCCCGTCGCGCATGACCGTGACGGTGTCGGCGACGCGGCGGATCTCGTCCAGGCGGTGGCTGACGTAGATGACGCCGACGCCGCTCCCGGCGACGCGGGTGACCGCCTCCAGGACGATGTCGGCCTCGCCGGCGGCCAGGGCGCTGGTCGGCTCGTCCAGGATGAGCAGGCGGGGGCGCGAGCGCAGGGCGCGGGCGATCTCCACGAGCTGCTGCTGGGCGAGGGGCAGGTCCCCTGCCGCCGCCGCGGGGTCGATGTCGACTCCGAGTTCGGCGAAGGCCCGGCGGGCCCCGGCCCTGATGGCGGCGTGGTCGACGCGCCCGGAGGTGGTGGGCCACGCCCCGAGGTAGAGGTTCTCGGCCGCGGACAGCTGCGGGACCAGGCTGAGTTCCTGGTAGACGGTGCCGACGCCGAGCGCGGTGGCGCGGCGGACGCCGCCCTCACCGAGGGGCTGCCCGTCGATCTCGACCTCGCCCTCGTCCGGGGTCTCCACCCCGGAGAGGACGCGGATGAGGGTGGATTTTCCGGCTCCGTTGCGGCCGAGCAGCGCGCGGACCTCTCCGGCGCGGACCTCGAAGTCGGCGCCGACCAGGGCCCGGACCCCGGGGTAGGCCTTGCTCGCTGCCCGGGTGCGGGCCACGACCGCCGCGTCGGCGGCCACCGCGGGGGTGACGCTCATGGGTGCTCCACTGGTGGGAGGGGTGGGATGGCTGGGGTGGGGGCTGCCGGTCACGGGATGCCGTCCGGGTGCTCCTCCAGCCACTGGGCGCCGTCCTCCGGCGTGGTGTAGAGGTCGATGGGCGCGTTGGTGACGAACTCGTCGCCCTCCTCGCCCGCGATGATGTCCTCGACCGTCTCCCCGGCCATGCGGCCGACCGCGATGCCGGAGATGTCGACGTTGGCCTTGAGGACGGTGTGGTCGGACAGGGCGCGGGCGGCGTCGGTGGACATGTCGCTGCCGAAGACGACGACGTCGCCCGTGCGGCCGCTGCTGCGCACGGCCCGGACCGCGCCCATGGTGGCGCCGCCCGCCTCGCCGTAGAAGGCGTCGAGGTCGGGGTGGGCGGTCAGGACCCGCTCGCCCACGTCGACGGCCTCGTCGATGGTGGCGCCCTGCTGGTTGGCGACGATCTCCGCGTCCGGGAGCCGGTCGAAGAGTGCCTCCTCGAAGCCCTCGCGCCGCTGGACGCACACCTCGACGAACTCGCAGTTGAGGACGGCGATCCTGGGGTCGTCGACCTCCTCGGCCTCGAAGTGCTCCGCGGCGGCCTCGCCGAGCAGGCGGCCGAACTCGTGCGGGTCCCCGAGGATGTAGGAGGTGACGTACTCCCTGGCGGCCCCGTCCTCGATGCAGGTGTTGTAGCAGACCACGGGGATGCCGCTCTCGTGGGCCAGGCGCAGGGCGGGGATCGAGGCGGTGGCCGAGACCGGCGACAGGACGAGGGCGTCGACTCCCGCGGAGGCGGCGACGTCCACGAAGGTGCTCTCCTCGGAGGCGTCGCCGCGGGCGTTGAGTTCGAGGAGCTGGAGTTCGCGCCCGGACTCGTCGGCGTGGTCCTGCATGCCCTGGCGGACTCCGGCGTAGTAGCCCTGGGCGTCCATGTAGACGACGCCGATGCGGCCGTCCTCGCCGAGTCTTCCTCCGGCGCACCCTGCGAGCGTCACCGCGCACACGGCTACCGCGAGTACGGCGAGCGCGCGTCCGCGGAAGCGCCGCGGTCGTCTCTCCATGGGGGACCTCCCTGTGTGGCGGCGTCCGCTCTCACCTGCGCGGACACCTGTGTGGCTGGTTGAGAGCATGCCACCGTGACGCAGGTAACGTCAATAATAAATACTAATTAATTATTTTTTCCGGAGGTGGACGCCACTCCGGGAGGGACCCGGCAACGGAACCCGGCGGTCGCGGACCCCGCGACCCGGCCGCACCCGGGGGCACTCCGATCCACGGCCTTTCACGTAGGGTGACCGAGTCACTACTTGGCGATGGCATGTCACCACACGCACGGGGGACGAGACCAGATGACACACGACTTTCCCGACGACCGCGGCGAGGAGCCCGGGTCCTTCGACGAGTTCCTGGCCCGGTTCCTCGGGGCGCGGGGGCCGGTCCGCCGCGTGGACCTGTCCAAGCTGATGAGTGCCGACGCCCAGCAGGTGGCCGACGCCGCGGTGCGCCGCGCACTGGAATCAGGTGGCGCCGACGTGGACACGGTCCACCTGCTGTGGGCCCTGCTGCACTACCAGCCCACCCGCGAGCTGGTGGGACGCACCGACGCCAACCCCGACCAGCTCACGGAGGTGATCGACCAGGCGGTGGCGCAGGCTCCCCGGACGGTGCGCGGATCGGTCCGGCTCACCCCCGCGGCCAAGCGCGCCCTCCTGGACGCCCTCCAGATCGCGCGCGCCACCGGCAGTTCCAGCATCACGCCCGAACACCTGCTGTTCGCCCTGGCCGTCAACCCCGACAGCCCGGTGGGCCGGCTCATGCGCGACTCCGGGATCACCCCGCCCGCGCTCCAGAAGGCGGCCGGGCCCGTGCCCCCCGCGGAGCGGCACGAGGAGGAGCCCTCGTCCACGCCCACCCTGGACGAGTTCGGCACCGACATGACGGCCCTGGCGCGCGAGGGGCGCCTGGACCCGGTCGTGGGCCGCGACGACGAGGTCGAGCAGTGCATCGAAGTGCTCGCCCGGCGGCGCAAGAACAACCCGGTCCTCATCGGCGACCCGGGTGTGGGCAAGACGGCGATCGCCGAGGGGATCGCCCAGCGCATCTTCGACGACGACGTCCCCGAGACGCTGCGCGGGCGCCGCCTGGTCCAGCTCGACGTGGCCGGGATCGTGGCGGGCACCCGCTACCGGGGCGACTTCGAGGAGCGCCTGAGCGCGATCGTGGACGAGATCCGCGCCCAGGCCGACGAGCTCCTCATCTTCATCGACGAGATCCACACGATCGTGGGGGCCGGCGGGGCCGAGGGGTCGATGAGTGCCGGGAACATGCTCAAGCCCGCGCTGGCCCGCGGCGAGCTGCACGTCATCGGCGCGACCACGGTGGACGAGTACCGCAAGAACATCGAGAAGGACGCCGCCCTCGAACGCCGGTTCCAGCCCATCCAGGTGTCCGAACCGTCGGTGGAGGACACCGTGGAGATCCTGCGCGGGCTGCGCGACCGCTACGAGGCCCACCACCAGGTGCGGTTCAGCGACGAGGGCCTGGTCGCGGCGGCCGAGCTGTCGGACCGCTACGTCAGCGACAGGTTCCTGCCGGACAAGGCCATCGACCTGGTCGACCAGGCGGGCGCCCGGGTGCGGCTGCGGCTGCGGGGTTCCAGCTCCGGCCTGCGCGAGTTGGAGGACCGGATCAGGGAGCTGGAGGAGGAGAAGGAGAAGGCGGTCCAGGAGGAGGACTACGAGCGGGCGTCGGCGGTGCGCGACGAGATCGCCGCCGCACGGGGGTCCGTCCACCAGGCGCGCGGCACCGGCTCCGCGGTGCCGGAGGTGACCGGCGCCGACATCGCCGAGGTGGTCTCCCGCAGCACCGGCATCCCGGTCGCCCAGCTCACCCAGGAGGAGCGGGACCGGCTCGTCAACCTGGAGGAGGTGCTGCACACGCGGGTGATCGGCCAGGACGAGGCGGTCACGGCGGTCTCCGAGGCGATCCGCCGCTCCCGGGCGGGGCTGGGCGACCCCGACCGGCCGGTGGGCAGCTTCCTGTTCCTGGGGCCGACCGGTGTGGGCAAGACGGAGCTGGCGCGGGCGCTGGCCGAGGCCCTGTTCGGGTCGGAGGAGGCCATGGTGCGCGTCGACATGAGCGAGTTCCAGGAGCGGCACACCACCAGCCGCCTCACCGGCGCCCCTCCGGGGTTCGTCGGCTACGAGGAGGCGGGCCAGCTCACCGAGGCGGTGCGCCGCAACCCGTACTCGGTGCTCCTGCTGGACGAGATCGAGAAGGCGCACCCGGACGTGTTCAACCTGCTGCTGCAGCTGTTGGACGACGGCCGGCTGACCGACGGCCAGGGGCGGACGGTGGACTTTCGCAACACGGTGGTCATCATGACCAGCAACCTGGGGTCGGAGGCGATCACCGGCGGCGGGCCGATGGGTTTCACGGCCGACGGCCAGATGGACCCCGACACCGAGCAGCGGGTGATGCGGCGGTTGCGCGAGGAGTTCCGGCCCGAGTTCGTCAACCGGATCGACGAGGTCATCGTCTTCCAGCAGCTGGCGAGCGAGGAGCTGGCCCAGATCACCCGGCTCATGCTGGAGCGCCTCGAACAGCGGCTGCGGGCGCAGGACATCACGGTGCGGTTCTCCGACGCGGCGGTGTCGTGGCTGGCCGAGCGCGGGTACGAGCCCGCCTACGGTGCCCGGCCGCTGGCGCGCACGATCCAGCGCACCGTCGGCAACCGCCTCTCGCGCATGGTGCTGGACCGGCAGATCGTCTCGGGCGACCAGGTGATCGTGGACGTGGGCGACGACGACGACCTGCGGATCTCCACCGTGCCCGCGTTCTGAGGGCGCCCCTCTCCGAGGCGGCCGGAGGCCGGGGGGCGGGGGCGGGGGCGGGCCGTGCCCCCGGCCTTTGGGAGAAGGGGTCCGGCGATGCGTCCGGGGCGCCCGCCGTGCGGCGGGCGTCCCGGTGCCGGAGGGGTGCCGCGCGCCCGGGGCGCGCGGCGGGGTCAGGCGGCGGTGCCGCTCTCCCGGATGCGGTCGCGGATCCACTCCCCCGCGGGCTTGAGCGAGTCGGTGCCGGTCCAGGGTCCCCCGGCGGCGCAGGTCCCGGTCTCGAAGACCGCGCCGGAGCGGAAGTCGTCGGAGAGGTTCCAGTTCACCCAGCTGATCTGCTCCTCCTCCATGAGGTCGAGGTAGGCCTGGGCCGACGCGAAGTCGTTGGGGCCGTCCCCGGTGGCCTGCTGGGTGCCGAACTCGGTGACGAACAGCGGGAGCTCCTGGGCGGCGGCGCGGAAGGCCTCGCGGTAGTAGTCGCCGTGGGAGGCCGCGTAGAAGTGGAAGACGTACATGATGTTGTCGGCGTCGACCGGGTCCGCGGTGATCTCGGTGTGGTCGGAGCCCTCCGACAGGCCCAGTGACGACCAGGCGCGGGTGCCGACCAGGACGACGGCGTCGGGCGACCCGGCGCGGACGACCGGGATGATCTCCTCGGCGTAGCTCCTGACCGCGTCCCAGGAGACCCCGTTGGGCTCGTTGGCGATCTCGTACAGGACGTTGTCCTTGTCGGCGTGGGCCGAGGCGATCTCGGAGAAGAAGGTGCGGGCGCGCTCGGTGTTGTGGTGGGGATCGCCGGGGGTGAGCATGTGCCAGTCGACGATGACGTACATGCCGCGTGCGGTGCCCTCCTCGATGAGCTCGTGGACCCGGTCGGTGAAGCCGCGCGGGTCGGTCTCGTAGCCGCCCTCCTGGATGTACATGGACACGCGCAGCACGTCGGCGTTCCAGTCCTGGGCGAGCGCGTCCAGCGATCCGTCGGTGAGGCAGTCGCCGTACCACTGGAGGCCGTGCGAGCTCATCCCGGTGAGCTGGACGGGGTCGCCGTTCCGGTCGCAGAGCTTGAGGCCGCAGACGGAGAGCTGCCCGTGGGTGTCCGCGGGGCCGGAGGCAGCCGCCTCCTGGGGGGCGGGCGCCGCCTCCTGTGCGGCGGCCGGGGCCGCGCCGACCGGTCCGCTCGCCCCGGTGAGGGCGACGAGGGCGAGGGCGAGTAGGAGCGCTCCCATGAGCGCGGCGCCGACGGGGGCCGGGCGTGTGGGGGCGGGGGGCGGGGGGTGGTGCGCCACGGGTTCCTCCAGCGGGTGGCGGCCCGGCGCGGCCCGGGGAGGAGGACGCACCGAACCGGAAGGAAGCTTTTCTTTTGTGGCAATCTAGGCTTCGGTCACAGAGCGGTCAATACCCCTTTACGGTACGAATTCGCACGATCCCCTCGCATTCCGCGCACCCCTCGCGTCTCCTCCCGCCCCGCGCCCGCACCCCGACCGGGCCCCCTGAACGCAGGAGGCCCCGTGGGGCGCACCGGCGACGGCGCGCTCCACGGGGCCCTCCCCTCGACCCCGGGTCCTTCGGGGCCCGGGGTCCTTCGGGGTCCTGCCTCAGGCGGGTTCGGGTTCGGGCTCCGGGCCGGGCGGCTCGGGGACGGGGGCCGGGCCCGGGGGCTCGGGAACCGGCTCCGGCGGGGACGGGGGGTCCGGCATCGGGGTCGGGGGGAAGGGGTCCGGCGGCATCGGCGGCATGGGGTCCGGGTAGCGCAGGGCCGGGTCCGGGGTCCCGTCTCGGGTACGGGCGTTCATGTCTCCTCCTCACTCGTCGATCTCTGGGATCACGGTGCGCGGGCGGGGCCCGCCCGCGCACCGGGCCTGTTCAGCCCCCGGCTCGGAGCCGGGGCAGGATCTCGTTCCGGTAGAACTCGAAGAAGCCCTCCTGGTCGTCGCCGACCTGGCAGACGTACACCTCGTCCACGCCGGACTCCAGGTACGGCCGGATCGCCGCCAGGTGGGCCTCCGGGTCCGGGCCGCAGGTCACCTGGTCCGCCACCATCTCCTCGGTGACCAGGCCCTCGGTGAGCTGCTGGAAGTGGCGCGGCAGGGGGAGGATCTGGGCCGCCTCCCCCTGCAAGGCCTCGTTGGGCCACCTCTCGTGGGCCAGGCGCCGCGCCCGCGCCTCGTCCCGGTCCCAGCAGACCTTGAGCCCGCCCTGGACGGGTTTGCCCGCGCCGCCCTCGGCGCGGAACCTCTCGACGGTCTCCGGGCTGGGGGCGACCTGGATCAGGCCGTCGGTCTCCCTGGCGGCCAGCGCGGTCGCCTTGGGCCCGAACGCGGACATGTAGATCTTCGGCGGCTCCTCGGGCAGCGTGTACAGGCGCGCGGTGTCCACGTCGTAGTACTCGCCCCGGTGGGTGACGAGCTTGCCCGTCCAGAGTTTGCGCATCACCTGGATGGCCTCCTCCAGCATGGCGATGCGCTGGGCGGCGGGCGGCCACGGCAGCCCGAGGATGTGCTCGTTGAGCGCCTCCCCCGTGCCGACCCCCAGCGTGAACCCTCCCCTGACCAGCGCCGCCGAGGTGGCGGCGGCGTGCGCGACCACCGCGGGGTGCATGCGCGTGGTCGGACAGGTCACCGCCGTGGTCACGGGCAGGGACGTGGCCTGGCCGATCGCGCCGACGACCGACCACACGAACGGGCTCTGCCCCTGGGCGTCCAGCCACGGATGGAAGTGGTCGGAGATCCACAGGGCGTCGAACCCGGCAGCCTCCGCCCCCTGCGCCTGGCGGACCAGGCTCGCGGGGCCGTGTTCCTCGCTGGCGAGAAAGTATCCGAAACGCGTCACGTCGCCATCCCCCGATCGCCGTTGCCGCCGGGGCCGGTGGTGGCCCCGGGGCGTCCGTGGTGCCGTGGTCGGTCCTCGTCCGCGCGGTGGGCCCGCGGTCGGCGGCCATGCGCGCCGGCCTCGGCACGCGCCGCCCGCGCGGGCCCGCCCCCCGGCGGGAAGCCCCCGGGCGCGGCCTGCCTCGCGGTCGCGGTGCGCATCACTCACCCCCGGCGGGCGCGGGGCTCCTGGTTGAGGCGGTCGCCCGCGTGTTCGTTGAGTGCGCCGACGGCGTCGACCAGCCGCCCCGCCGGGCTGCGGGACGCCTCGACCCCGTCCCGCTCCTCCACCTGGTCGGGCGCCGAGGGGAGCAGGCGCCCCACGGCACCCAGCCCCGCCTGGGTGAGCCCCGGGGCGATCCCGTGCACGGCGGTGCCGACCCGGGCCATGGGCGTGATCAGCAGGTGCCCGCGCCGCCGGGCCGCGGCGCGCACGATCTTGCGGGCAGCGCGCTCCACTCCCACCGAGAGCAGCGGCAGCCCCGCCAGGAACGCGAACCACACGTACTCGCGTTCGGGCGACCCCGTGAACGCGACCCCGCGGTGGGAGCCGGTGCGCATGAGCCCGGGGACGACCGTGGTGACGTGCACCCCGGTGCCCGCCGTCTCGGCGGACAGGCCCTCGGACAGGGCCCGCGCGGCGGCCTTGGCGCAGGAGTAGGGCAGAAGGTGCGGCACGGCCACCTCGCCGCCGATGGAGGTGATGTTGACGAGGGTTCCGGAGGTCGCGCGCAGGTGGTCCAGGGCCGCGCGTCCGACGTGGAACGGCGCCCAGAACATGATGTCCATGGCGGCCCGGAAGTGCTCCTCGGTGAGGACCTCCTGGGGGCCGATGCGCATGATCCCGGCGTTGTTGACCACGAAGTCCAGGCGCCCGAAGCGGGCGGCGGCCTCGGCGACCATGGCGCGGACCTGGTCGGGGTCCGCGACGTCGCAGGAGATGCCGTAGGCGGTGGCGCCCTTGCCGGTGAGTTCGGCGACGGCCCGGTCGAGGCTGTCGGTGCTGCGCCCGCACACGACCACGGACGCTCCCCCTGCGGCGAACTCCCTGGCCAGTTGGAGGCCGAGCCCGCGCGATCCGCCCACGACCAGCGCGACGCGTCCTCTCAGGCGGCCGGTGGTGCGGTGCCGGGACAGGGCTGCCGCGCCGACGCCCACGGCCGCTCCGGCGGCGGCCCACGGCAGTGCGCCCAGGAACTCGCCGCCCGCCGACCGGGGCTCGGGGTCGCGTCCCAGCCTCGTGGCCGCCCAGCGCGCACCGGCCAGGGCCAGCGGCGCCTTCCAGGCGATCACCGGGTGCTCCGGCCGCGGCCACCGGTTCGAAGGGTCGGGGGCGTGCTGCCTCGGACCGCCATGGCTCTCCCTGTGCTTCGGGGACGGGTCAGGGGGATGTGGGTGTACGGCTACCCGTTGTGCACCGCATGAAAACCGCAGGTGGAAATCCATGGGGGAACGCAGGCCCCCGATTGTGGCCGCACGACCGCTCCGACGGGGGCGGACACGGGCCCGTGGCGGGGCCCGCCCCCTCCGACCGCGCCCCGCTGCCACTGCCCCCGGACAGGTGGTCGCCCTTGGGCTGCGCGGGAAAGCGTTCCCCGCGCCGGCCGCCTCGTTCTCGCTCCAGGCGCCCGCCGTGTCGGTGATGCCCGCCGGGCCGGGCGGCACGGGGATGTCTGTGGTCAACACGGTCCTGGAGGCGCTGGAACCGGCCACCCGCGAGGCGCTGATGGTCCGGCTCCTGTGCGCCCTGCACTCCCCGCGCTCCGACGTCTGACCCGCCGGGCCTCAACGGCGCGCCCCCGGCAGGAGGAGGGCGAGCCCTCCGCCCGCCAGGGGCAGCACCGCCGCGACGGCGAGCGCCGCCGACGGCCCGATCTGTGCGGCGAGCGCCCCGACCAGCGCGGATCCCGCTCCGCCCACGACGAAGAACGTCAGATTGAGCAGACCCAGGCCGGCCCCCCGCTCCGCCGCCGGAAGCCTCTGAGCCATGAGGCCGGTGACCACGACCTGCACGACCGAGAACGCGGCGAACCCCAGGGACGCCCCGGCCACCGAGAGAGCGGCCCCGCCCCCGTCCCACCCGGCGAGCATCAGCACCGCGCCGAAGGCGACCGCCGTGCCCGCGGCCAGCGGCCTGCCGCCGCGCCCGGGGGCGAACCGTCCGGCCAGCCGTGACAGCACCGCCCCTGCCACGGCTCCCGGCAGAAGCCAGGTGCCCACGGCGAGGACGTCCCACCCGTGCCCGTCCACGAGTACCTGGGGCACCGCGTACATCGCGGCGAACAGGCCCGCGTAGACACCGCCGCCCGTGCCCGCCGCGACGAGGAAGCCCCGGTCGGTGACCAACCTCCGGGGCACGAACCCGTCGGGCACGCGCCGCACCCGCAGGACGACGGCGGTGCCAGCGGCCGCGCCCAGGACCGCGGTCGCGGCGACGGCCGGGGCCGGCAGCGCGAGCGCCGACGACTGGAGGAGTACGAGGAGGGCCGCGGCTGTCACCGCGAGGAGCCCGGCCCCGAGCGGGTCGGCGGACCTGCCCGAGCCCGGCCGGTTCGCCAGGCGCAGGCACAGGGGGGCGGCGAGCACCGACAACGCGGGCAGCACGAGGGTGATCCGCCAGGAGAGCAGGTCGGTGAGCACCCCCGCGGTGAGGGTGGCGCAGGCCGAGAAGACCGCCATCGCTGCGCCGAACGCCGCGAGGACCGTCGCGCGGTGCTCCGCCCGTACGCCCGCGACGAGCCCGAGCGCCGCGGCGGACATGGCCCCCGATCCGGCAGCCAGGACGAACCGGCCCGCGACGAGCACGACGAGCCCGGGGGCGGCCAGGCACAGGGCGGTCCCCGCGACGAGGAGCGCGGTCCCGGCGGCCAGGACGGCGCGCGCCCCCGCGGTGTCGGACAGGCGGCCGAACAGGGCGGTGCCGATGCCGAGCGCGAGGGCGTGCGCGGTGAGCACCCACACCGTGGAGGAGGGGGCCGCCCCCAGGTCGGCGCCGACGGCGGGCAGAGCGACCCCGGCGGCGGTGACGCCGAAGACGGCCGGTCCGAACAGGGCGCCGAGCCGGAGCCCGGTCGAGCGGGCCCCGGGCGCGGGGCGGGTCGGCAGGCCGGTGATCACGTGCGGCTCCTGGGGGTGGGAAGGACAGGGAAGGCGGTGGTCACGTACGACTCCTGCGGCCGGCGTGGGCGGGCGGGGTGAGAGGTTCGGCGGCGGCCGAGCGCGCAGGTGTCACGACGCCCGCACGCGGCTGCCGGTGTCGGCGGGCAGGAAGTGGTCCGCCGGGAACAGCCCGGCGGGGTCGTGCCTGGCCTTGATCTCGGCGAGCGCCGACCTGGTCTGCGGGGTGAACGCGTCGCGCGCGAGCGCCTCGCCCCCCGGGCCCCCGAGGAAGTTGAGGAACCTGAGCCCGGTCCCCCACGGCGCCATGCGCTCCAGCAGGAGCTCGCCCGCCGGCCGTCCCCCTGCCGTGCCGGCCGGCGGTGTGAGCGCGAGCAGGCTGAAGGCCGCGCCCCGGTGGTCCAGGGCGCGGGGGTGCTCCGGCGTCCGGTTCAGTGCGCCGCCGAGGTGGCGCACCTCCGCCATGGCGATCCCCTCCTCCCCGGAGTCCGGCCCCACGGCCCCGAGCAGGGCGTCCACGGCGCTTTCGTCGAACGAGCGCAGCATGAGCGAACCCTCGTCGTAGGGCAGGGGCCGTGTGGGGTCGTCGTGGACGGAGGCGATCGCGGTGGCGGGGATCGGCCCGACGGTGTCGCGGAGGCACGGAGCCACCTTCCGCAGCGGCCGCAGCAGGGCCTCGCCGGACTCCCCCGTCCCCGTGTGGGCGACGCGCACATGGACGGTGAGCCTGCCGCGCATCGGGGCGGGCACCCCCTCCTCGTCGGGAAGCCTCAGCAGCGCCACCGAGGAGTTCGTCTCCTCGGGGACCCCTGCGACCCACTCCCTCCAGGCGTGCAGGACCTGGGCGGCCCGTTCGCCCGGGAAGTACAGGCCCCCGCCGTGGAGCGAGGCGACCGGGACCAGTCCGACGTCCATCGACGTCACCACCCCGAAGCCGTTCCTGGCGCCGCGCAGTGCCCAGAACAGGTCGGCGTGCCCGTCGGGCCCGACCTGGAGGGAGTGGCCGTCAGCGGTGACCAGCCCGACGCCGCGGACGCGGTCGGCGGCCCACCCGAAGGTGCGGCCCAGGACCGGCAGTCCGCCGCCGAGCGTGTAGCCGACGGCGCCCACGAGCGGTGAGGAGCCGTTGAGAGGTGCCAGACCGAAGCGCGCGGCCCGGTCGATCACCTGCTGCCATCGCGCCCCGGCGCCGACGCTCGCGGTCCGGGTGTGCGGGTCGACGCTCACATGGGCCATCCTGCGGGTGGTGATGAGCAGCCCGCCCTCCACCGGGCGGCCCCCGCCGTGCCCGGTGGCACGCACACTGACCGGAAGGGAGTGGTCGGCGGCGAAGGCGACCGCCGCCCGTACGTCGGCGGGGTCGGCGGCCCCGACGGCCAGCGCGGGGCGCTGTTCGGCGGCCAGGTTGAACCCGGCCCGTTCCAGGTCGTGGTCCCGCTGCCCGGGCAGGCTCACCGGTCCGCGCACGCGGCGGCCGAGGTCCGCCGCGGCGGCGGCGAGGGTCGTGTTCGTCATGGCCCGATCCCACCGGTTCCGGTGCCGTCGAACCAGGCGCGTCCCGCACGTACAGTTATCACCGATCGTGATGGACGGCGGCCGGGACGGGGGCGCGGGTGGAACTGCGGCAGCTGGCCTACTTCGCTGCGGTGGCCGACGAAGGCGGGTTCGCCCGCGCCGCCGAGACGCTCCACGTCGGCCAGCCCGCGGTGAGCCAGCAGATCCGCAGGCTCGAACGCGAACTCGGCCTGCGCCTGTTCGACCGCTCGACCCGCCACGTCCGCCTGACACCAGCGGGCGCGCGGCTGCTGGACGAGGCCCGCGCGGTCCTCGCCTCGACCGAGCGCATTCGCCGGGTCGCCTCCGACCTCGCGGCGACCGCGGCGGCGGCCGGGTCGCTGCGCCTGGGCAGCGGACCGGCGCCGGACGAACACCTCTACCCGGTGCTCGCGGCGCTGGCCGTCCGTGCGCCGGAGCTGAGGGTCGCGATCACGAAGGCCGGGCTCGCGGAGCGGCTCCAGGGGGTGCGCTCGGGCGGGCTCGACGCGGCGCTCGTGCGCGACCTCGAACACGAGCCGGGGCTCACCCTGCTTCCGGCGTGGTCCGACCAGCTGGTCGCCGCGCTCCCGTCCCGGCACCCGCTGGCCGACGTGGACGCGCTCTCGCTGAGGCACCTGGGCGACCTGCCGGTGCGGTTGGCCGACCGGCGGCGCAATCCGCCGTTCCGCCGCCTCGTGGAGCACGCGTTCCACAAGGCGGGGATCGAGCCGCCCGAGGGCCCACCGTTCACACGGCTCCAGGAGACACTCGCGGACATGGCGCACGCGCCGCCGTCGTGGACGCTGTTCTACCGCGTGGGGAACCCGCCGCCCCTACCGGGCATCGCCTACCGACCCCTGGCCGAGGTCCACTCCCGGGTCCGGCTCGCCGTGCCCCCGGGACCCCCGTCACCCGCGGTCCGCCACCTGCTCGCGGTGCTCCCGGAGGATCCGGGCTGAGGTCGCGGCCGGGTGGCGACCCGCACCCGGCGCCCGGTGATCCGGGGCGCCGGATCCGGCCGCGCGGGCCCCGTTGGCTCCCTCGCCCCCCGGAGCTGTAACCTCCGCACGCCGGAGAACCGGCGCACAGCCACCAGAACGGGGAACCTCCCATGACCTACGCCGCCGCCCCCACCCGGTACGACACCATGCCCTACCGGCGGGTCGGGCGCAGCGGGCTGCGCCTGCCCGCCCTCTCGCTCGGTTTGTGGCACAACTTCGGCCACGACCGCGACATCGCGAGGCAGACCGCGATCGTGCTGCGGGCGTTCGACCTGGGCGTGACCCACTTCGACCTCGCCAACAACTACGGGCCGCCGCCCGGCGCCGCCGAGGAGAACTTCGGCCGGATCATCGCCGGCGGCCTGGGGCGGTACCGGGACGAGATCGTCGTCTCCACCAAGGCCGGGTACCTGATGTGGCCCGGCCCCTACGGCGAGTGGGGTTCGCGCAAGAACCTGCTGGCCAGCCTGGACCAGAGCCTGGGCAGGACGGGCCTGGAGTACGTGGACGTGTTCTACTCCCACCGCCCCGACCCGGACACGCCCCTGGAGGAGACCATGGGCGCGCTCGACACGGCGGTGCGCCAGGGCAAGGCCCTGTACGCGGGGGTGTCCAACTACTCCCCCGAGCGGACTCGCGAGGCCGCCGCGATCCTGCGGGACCTGGGCACGCCGATGCTGATCCACCAGCCCTCGTACTCGATGTTCAACCGGTGGGTGGAGGACGGCCTTCTGGACGTGCTGGACGAGGTGGGCGCCGGTTCGATCGCCTACTCGCCGCTGTCGCAGGGGCTGCTCACGGACCGGTACCTGAACGGGGTCCCGGAGGGCTCGCGCGCCGCCGGGGACAGCCCGTTCCTGAACGCCGAGGGGGTCACCGGGGACGTCCTGGAGCGGGTGCGCGCACTCGACGCGATCGCCGGGCGACGGGGCCAGTCCCTGGCGCAGATGGCACTGGCGTGGGTGCTGCGCGGCGAGCGGGTGACCTCGGCGGTGATCGGCGCGAGCAGCGTCGCGCAGCTGGAGGACAACGTGGCCGCGGTCGCCAACCTGCGGTTCGACGCGGACGAGCTCGCCGAGATCGACCGGTACGCCCCCGCCGCCGGCTGAGGGAGCGACGCGTCACATTTCAGATTGATTACGGACAACCCGGGTACTGCGCATCATCGACGCCGTTTCACACCAACGAGGAAGGTGGCGCCCCCGTGAAGAACGTTTTCGTGGTCGGATTGGACGAGCACAACCACGAGATCCTGCGCCGGACCCCCACCGGGCGCGACTGCCGTTTCCACCAGCTGCTGAGCCTGGACGAACTCCAGTCCGGCGAGGTCGACATCGACCTGCTCCTGGCCAAGGCCGAGAAGATCCTCGACGACTTCCCCGGATCCGTCGACGCCATCTGCGGCTACTGGGACTTCCCGGTGACCCTGCTCGTGCCCATCCTGTGCGAGCGCCGCGGACTCCCCTCCGCCTCCCTGGAGTCCGTGGTCAAGTGCGAGCACAAGTACTGGAGCAGGCTGGAGCAGCGCGAGGTCATCGACGAGTACCCCCCCTTCGCCCTGGTCGAACTGAACGACAACCCCCGGCCTCCCGGCACCCCCGACTACCCGATGTGGCTCAAGCCCGTGAAGTCGGCCTCCTCCGAGCTCGCCTTCCACGTGCTCGATGACAAGGACTTCGACGGGGCCGTCGCCGAACTGCGCGAGGGCATCGACCGCATCGGACGCCCCTTCGAGCAGATCCTCGACCGGGTCGACCTCCCCCCGGAGATCGCCGAGGTCGGCGGGCGCACCTGCCTGGCCGAGGGGGCCCTGCACGGCGTGCAGGCCGCCGTCGAGGGCTACGTGTACCGGGGCGAGGTCGTCGTCTACGCCTCCCTCGACTCGGTCGACTACCCCGGCAGCTCGGCCTTCCTGCGCCACCAGTACCCCTCCGGGCTCCCCGAGGAGGTGCGCCGGCGCATGGCCGACGTGGCCGCCCGGGTCATCGGCAGGGTCGGCCTGGACAACACCACGTTCAGCGTCGAGTTCTTCTACGACCCGGTCGAGGACGGCCTCAACCTCCTGGAGGTCAACCCCCGGCACTCCCAGACCCACGCCGAACTGTTCGAGCTGGTGGACGGGATCGCCAACCACGAGCGCATGCTGCTGCTGAGCCTGGGCCGTGACCCCCGGCTGCCCGCCGACGCCCGCGGCGACCACGCCGTGGCCGCGGAGTGGTACCACCGGCGCTTCGGGGACGACGGCGTCCCCGTGCGCGTGCCCACCGAGGAGGAGGTGGCCGAACTGGAGCGCTCCCTGCCCGGCGTGAAGGTCGAGGTCGTGCCCGAGCACGGCGAGCCGCTCTCCGAGATGCGGTCCCAGGACAGCTACAGTTTCGAACTCGCCAAAATCACCATCGGCGCCGCCGACGAGACCGAGATGCGCGCCAAGTACGAGCGCTGCGTCGAGGCGCTGCGGTTCGAGTTCGTGGAAGAGGACAAGGACGTGACACCCCACGGGGCCGACCAGCGCTGAGGAGGACCGTACATGCACGAGGTGAAGTCCCTGCCGCACGCGGTACGCTCCGACGAGCACTTCTGGATCCCCATGTCGGACGGGGTCCGGCTGGCCGCGAGGATGTGGCGCCCCACCTCCTCCGACGCGACCCCGGTGCCCGCGGTCCTGGAGTACATCCCCTACCGCAGGCGTGACCTGACGGCCGTGCGCGACTCCATGCACCACCCCTACATCGCCGGGCACGGCTACGCCTGCGTCCGCGTGGACCTGAGGGGGACGGGCGACTCCGAGGGGGTGCTCGTCGACGAGTACCTCGAACGCGAGCAGCAGGACGCGGAGGAGGTCCTGGCCTGGCTGGCCGACCAGCCCTGGTGCGACGGCAGCACCAGCATGCTGGGCCTGTCCTGGGGCGGGTTCGCCGCACTCCAGGTGGCGGCGCGACAGCCGCCGAGCCTCGGCGCGATCGTGATCAGCTCCTTCACCGACGACCGGTACGGCGACGACTTCCACTACATGGGCGGGTGCCTGCTCTCGGACAACCTGGCGGAGGCCGGGACCATGTTCGCCTTCGGCACCTGCCCGCCCGACCCGGCCGTGGTGGGCGAGCGGTGGCGGCAGATGTGGCGCGAGCGGTTGGAGGCCACCGAGCCCTGGGTCCTGGAGTGGCTGCGGCACCAGCGCCGCGACGACTACTGGACGCACGCGTCGGTGTGCGACGACTACGCGGGCGTGCGCTGCCCCGTCCTGGCCTCCAGCGGCTGGGCCGACGGCTACTCCAACGCCGTCCTGCGCGTCCTGGAGAACCTGGAGGCGCCCAGCCGGGGCCTCATCGGACCCTGGTCCCACCGGTACCCGCACATGGGCGAGCCCGGCCCCGCCATCGGCTACCTCCAGGAGGTCGTGCGCTGGCTGGACCACTGGCTCAAGGGCGTCGACAACGGGGTCGACGCCGGCCCCTCCCTGTGGGCGTGGATGCAGGACAGCGTCCCGCCGTCCACCTCCTACGAGGAGCGCCCCGGCCGGTGGGTGCGCGAGGACGCGTGGCCCTCCCCCGGCATCGACCAGACCGAGCTCCCGCTGGCCCGGTACCGCATCGGGGCGCCCGGGGAGAAGGTCCGCGCGGAGTCGCTGACCCTGCGCTCGCCGCTGACCACCGGGCAGTTCGCCGGCAAGTGGGCGTCGTACAACGCCCCGCCGGACCTGCCCTACGACCAGCGCGAGGAGGACGGCGGCTCCCTGGTCTTCGACAGCGACATCCTCACCGAGGACGTGGAGATCCTCGGCGCCGCCGAGGTGGAACTGGAGCTCTCGGTCACCGAACCCGTGGCCATGGTCGCCGCCCGGCTGTGCGACGTGGCACCCGACGGCAGCGCCACCCGGGTGACCTTCGGCCTGCTCAACCTCACCCACCGGGACGGGCACCAGACCCCGCAGCAGGTCGAGCCGGGCGAGCGCTGCCGGGTGAGGGTCACGCTCAACGGCGTCGCCCAGGTGTTCCCGGCGGGCCACCGCATACGGCTGTCGCTGTCCACCTCGTACTGGCCCCTGGCCTGGCCGCCGCCGCGCCCGGTGCTGATGACCGTGCACCCGGAGGGGAGCGCGCTGCACCTGCCGGTGCGGCCCGTTCCCGAGGACGAGGACCCCGACCCGCGCCCCTTCGGGGACCCCGAGGGGGCACCGCAGATCGCGACCTCGCGGCGGGAGACCCCCGACCACCGCTGGACCGTCCAACGGGACATGGTGGACACCCGGTCGTCCCTGGAGATCGTCAAGGACGGGGGGATCCTGCACTTCGAGGACATCGACCTGGACGTGGGCCGGCGGGCGTACGAGCTCTACGAGTCGGTGGCGGACGACTTCACGTCCGCCCGGGGCAGGTCCACGTGGACGATGAGGTTCGCGCGGGGCGACTGGAGCACCCGTACCGAGACCCACACCTCCCTTGAGTGCACCGAGACGGAGTTCCGGGTATACGCGACCCTGGACGCGTTCGAGGGCGACGAGCGGATCTTCTCCCGGCAGTGGAGCGAGACCATACCCCGGGACCACCTGTGAACCGGGGGTGAAAGGGAAGGCCATGACATCCATAGGACACGGCACGGGGAAGGGCCTCCGGGAGGACCCGCAGGACGCGGGAACACCCGGTACCGGGGGCCGGGGCGGGGAGGCGGACGGGCAGGAAGGGGCCGGGGCGCAAGGGGCCGGAGCCTCCGAAGCGCGAACGGGCGGCCCTGAGGCCGCCGAGACCGCGCGTCTGCTGGCCACGGTCCTGGTCCCCACCCTGGCCCGGGGTGTGATCGCACGGCGCCCCCTGATGGAGGGGCTCGTCTGCGCCGCGGGCGGTGACCGCGCCGGGGCCGCCACCCTCCGCGAACTGCGCGAACGCCACGGCGACGGCCCCCTGCCGCTGCGCCTGGCGGGCAGGGACGCCGCCCTCGTCCTCGCCGCCGAGGACGTGGGGAGGCTGCTGCGGGAGACACCCGAGCCGTTCTCCCCCGGCGGTCAGGAGAAACGCGGCGCCCTCGCGCACTTCCAGCCGCACGGCGTGCTGGTCTCCGAACGCGAGGAGCGGCCCCGGCGGCGCGCCACCAACGAGGCCGCGCTCGTCCCCGGCCACACGATCCACCCGGACGGGGACACGGTCGCGGCCCAGGCCGACGAGGAGGCCCTCGCCCTGGCCGCGGCCCTGGGCGAGGGCGGCGTCCTGGACTGGGCGCGCTTCTCCGCGTCCTTCGACGCCCTGGCCCGGCGCGTGGTCTTCGGACCCTCCGCCGCCGCCGACCGCAGGACCACCGAACTCCTGCGCCGCCTGCGCTCGCGCGCCAACTGGTCGTACGCGGCGCCGGTGCAGCGGTCGGCGCGGACCGAGTTCCTCCAGAGGATGCGCGAGAACGTGGCACGGGCCCAGCCCGGCAGCCTCGCGGCCGGGCTGGGCTCCGAGGAGGGCCTGCGACCGGAGGACCAGGCGGCGCACTGGCTGTTCGCCTTCGACGCGGCCGCCATCGCCGCGTTCCGCTCGCTGGCCCTGCTGACGTCGCTCAGCCCCGGCGCGTACGCCGCCCGGGAGGAGGCGGAGGAACGGGAGGGCCTGGACCTGCCGCTGCTCCGGGCGACCGTGCAGGAGTCGGTGCGGCTGTGGCCGACCACCCTGGTGGTGGTGCGGGAGAGCACACGGGAGACGGTGTGGCGCGATCGGGCCTTCCCCGCCGGAACGGCGTTCCTGGTGGTCAGCTCCTACTTCCACCGGGACTCCGAGCGGTTGTCCTACGCCGACGCGTTCGCGCCGGAGGTCTGGATCGACGGCCGCGCCGAGAGCGACCCGGGGATCGTGCCCTTCAGCTACGGCCCGGCGGGCTGCCCCGGGCGCGACGCCGTCCTGCTGACCGCGTCGCTGTTCCTGAGGACGCTGGTGCGCGGGCACGACCTGGCCCGCGTGGACTCCCGGGGGCCGCTGCCCGCGTCCGGCCTTCCCGCGTCGCTGAACCACTTCGCACTGCGCTTCGCCCTGGACGGGCGCGGCGCCTGAGCCGACGACGAACCCGAACGGGTCCCCCTCCTCACACGGACCCGGGCACGACCGAGACCGAGACCGCCCTGGCACCGGGCCCGGGCGGACCACTGAGGAGGGGCCATGAGCACCGTCGGACAGATCCTGTACACCCACCCGGAGGACCCCGCGGGGGTCGGCGCGAAGATCACCGCGTGCGTCGAGACCTGCGGGGAGTGCGCTCAGGTCTGCACGGTTTGCGCGGACGCCTGCCTGGGCGAGGCGACGGTGGCCGACCTGATCGCCTGCGTCCGCACCGACCTGGACTGCGCGGACATGTGCGCCGTGACCGGCCGCGCGGTCTCCCGCCGGACCGGCGAGGAGGACGACGTCCTGCGGCTCCTGCTGGAGGCCTGCGCGGAGGCGTGCCGCAAGTGCGCCGAGGAGTGCGAGAGGCACGCCGGGGAGCACGAGCACTGCCGCCTGTGCGCGGAGGCGTGCCGCCGCTGCGAGCAGGCGTGCCGGGAGCTCCTGGGCGCCCTGTGAGTCCGGCGCCCCCGTGAACGGGAGGGGGTGCGGTGGACTCGGTGACGCTCGGCCCGCCGGCCGGGGAGGGGCGGGAGAGCGTCGGGAGTACGGGCCACCGGGCCGGTAGCGGCCAGGTACGGGAAGGAGGGGCCGCGCGGACAACGATCCGCGCGGCCCCTCGCCGTGTCAGACGCGGTCGGCGGGGAACCCGCCGGTGGCGACCGGCCCCCAGCGCCTCGGGGTGATCCGGACCAGGGCCTTGCCCTGGCGGCGCATCGCCTCGCGGTACTCGTCCCAGTCGGGGTGCTCACCGGAGATCACCCGAAAGTACTCGACCAGGGGCTCGACGGCCTCCTCGCCGTCGATCACCTCGGCGTCGCCGTCGATCTGGACCCACGGGCCGTTGAAGTCCTCGGACAGGACGACGATGCTCGCCTGCGGGTCGCGCCGGGCGTTGCGCGCCTTGGCGCGCTCGGGGTAGGTGGAGACCACGATGCGGCCCTCGGTGTCGACCCCGCAGGTGACCGGCGAGGCCTGGGGGGTGCCGTCGGACCGTCGGGTGAGGAGGAGCCCCCGGTGGCGGGGGCGCGCGAACTCCAGGAGTCCGTCGAGGTCGACCTTGGTGTTGGTGGCGATCGAAGGGCTCATCTTCTCGCTTTCGCTGCTCAGGGTGTCCGCGTTCCGCTCACGAACCGGGACAGCCTAGCCCTCCCGCCCCGGGGGAGCCAGGCCGTGGCACCCGTGTCCCCGGGTTGGGCCGGGGCGTGCTGGTGCGGAGGCGTGGCCGCGCCGGGCCGGGCGTGCCCCGGGTCAGTCCGGCACCCGCCAGTCCCGGCCCATCCGGTCGACCAGCTCCCCCGCCGCCTTCCGGAGCGGGCTGCCGCGCAGCCACACCAGCTGCACCGGCATGGCCAGCCCGTTCCTGAGGTTCTCGAACTCCATCACGCGCACGGTCCCCTCGGCGACTTTTCCCCGCACCACGGGAAGCGGCAGGTTCGCCCAGCCGACCCCGCGCTCGACCAGGCCGAGCGCGGTCTCCGCAGAGTTGGTGCGCCAGTAGGCGTCCGAGACGACGAGCCGCCGCTCCGTCAGCTCCTGCTCCAGGCTGGACACCGTGATCTGGCGGGCCCCGGCGAGGTCCTCCAGGCGCCGCAGGTCCGCGGGCAGCCCGAAGGTCTCCACGGTCGCGGACGCCACCGCCACGAACGTCTCCTCCCCCACGTTCAGGAACACCTCCTCCCTGTCGTTCCGGGTCCTGGCGAACATCAGCGCCAGGTCCACCGCCCCGGTGTGCAGTAGCTCCCGGACGTCGTCCTGCTGCGCGTCGGCGATCTCGACGGGGAGCAGGGGGTGGCGTGCCGCGACCTCGGCCACCGCGTCCAGTAGGGGTCGACGGTCGACCCCCGCCGCCACCCCCACGGTGAGCGTGCTCTCCAGGTCGTCGGAGAGCTCGATCGCGTGGGCCCGGAGGAGGCGCAGCCTGCTCGCGATCAGCCGGGCGTGTGGGAGCAGGGCGTGCGCCTGTGCGGTGGGCACGGGCTCGCGCCTGGAGCGGTCGAAGAGCGGGTAGCCGAGTTCGGCCTCGATGTTGGCGACCCCCATGCTGACCGCCGAGGGGACCCGGTTGAGCGCGCGTGCGGCGGCCGAGAAGGAGCCGTGGTCGACCACGGCGAGGAAGAGGTCGATGTTGTCGCTGGACAGGGCCACGGTTCTATCAACCTACCTGAAAGAAGCTGACTTTTTTCATCACCTTAGCTGACGTTAACGTCGGACTCTGTTGCATCCGGAAAATCCCGAAAAGAGTGCGAAGTGCAAGGTCTGAAGCGCAAGCTGGTCTACGTAGGCGGCTACGAGGTCATCGGCTTCGCCGTGGGCACAGCCGTGATGACGGCCCTGACCGGCAGCGGCCCGGCGACGACGGCCCCGCTCGCGATCATGATCGCGACGGTGGCGTCACTGTGGAACGTGGCCTTCAACTACCTGTTCGAGGCGTGGGAGCGCCAGCAGGTCAGCCGCGAGCGCACCGTGGGGAGGAGGGTCCTGCACGCGGTCGCCTTCCAGCTGACACTGGTGTGCTTCCTGATCCCGCTCATCGCGTGGTGGCTGGACATCACCCTGCTCCAGGCGCTGCTGCTGGACCTGGTGTTCATCGTCTACATCCCGTTCTACACGTTCGGCTACAACTGGGCCTTCGACAAGGTCTTCGGCCTGCCGTCCTCCGCCATCGCCGATCCGGTGCCCGGGGACGGGGCGGGGGACGGGGCCGGAGTCATGGCGGAGGACGGAGCCGCTGTTGTTGGCGGGGAACCCGTGTCCGAGCGCCCCTGAGGCTCTGCCCGGAGGCCCCATTTCCGCGGGGGCAGGGAGCGGGATCCCAGGATCAGGCAGCGGCCGCCATGAGCGGGTCCATCCCCGCGTGCGCGGGGAGCAGGACCGCCTGTTCGTCTTCACCTCCAGCACCGAGGGTCCATCCCCGCGTGCGCGGGGAGCAGTTCAAGTGGAACCCGGTGGAAGGGTGCCGTGCGGGTCCATCCCCGCGTGCGCGGGGAGCAGACCAAATCCAGGGGGCTAGCAGGAAACGGCATGGGTCCATCCCCGCGTGCGCGGGGAGCAGCGGAAGCCCTCCGCGCGGAGAGCTTCCGCCTCGGGTCCATCCCCGCGTGCGCGGGGAGCAGCACATGCCCACCGCTGAGTACAACGCCCGCTGGGGTCCATCCCCGCGTGCGCGGGGAGCAGTACTCGACGCCCGTCTGCACGTGACCACCCGCGGGTCCATCCCCGCGTGCGCGGGGAGCAGTTCCGGCCCGCCAACTGTGCGGCGGCGGCCAGGGGTCCATCCCCGCGTGCGCGGGGAGCAGCCAGACGACCAAGAGAGCCTGCGCAAGATGATGGGTCCATCCCCGCGTGCGCGGGGAGCAGCGGTACCTGGTCAGCAGCTCGAAAGGCGTCTCGGGTCCATCCCCGCGTGCGCGGGGAGCAGCGGTACCTGGTCAGCAGCTCGAAAGGCGTCTCGGGTCCATCCCCGCGTGCGCGGGGAGCAGCGGTA
>NZ_JBHXQY010000081.1:0-30943 GCF_042716955.1 Nocardiopsis sp. NPDC058631
GTCCCCCCGGCGCGCCCCCCCCTTCACCCTCCCTCCCCCCCCGCCCCCCAACCCCCCCCCCCGCGGGGGCCCCCCCCCCCCGGGGGGGGGGGGGGGGGGGCCCCCCCCCCCCGCCCCGCTGCCGGGACCGGGTCAGAGGCGGTCGAAGGCCTCGGCCAGGATGTCCAGGCCCTCGTGCAGCAGGTCGTCGCCGATGACCAGCGGCGGCAGCATCCGGATGACGTTTCCGTAGGTGCCCGCGCTGAGCAGGATCAGCCCCTGGGAGTGGCAGTGCGCCAGGACCTTGGCGAGCGCCTCGGTGGCGGGGGCCTTGTCCTCGCCCGTGACCAGCTCGATCGCGATCATCGCCCCGCGCCCGCGCACGTCGCCGATCACGTCGTGCTGGGCGGCCAGCTCGCGCAGGCGTCCCAGCATCAGTTCGCCGATCTCCCGCGCGCGTTCGGCCAGGCCGTCGGACTCGATCGCGTCGAGCGCCGCCAGCGCCGCCGCGCACGCCGCCGGGTTGCCGCCGTAGGTGCCGCCGAGGCCGCCGCTGTGCACGGCGTCCATCAGGTCGGCGCGGCCGGTCACCGCGGCCAGCGGAAGGCCGCCCGCGATGCCCTTGGCGGTCGTGATCAGGTCGGGGACGACGCCCTCGTGGTCGCAGGCGAACATGTCCCCGGTGCGCGCGAACCCGGTCTGCACCTCGTCCGCCACGAACACGATCCCGTTGGCGCGGCAGAACCCGGCCACCGCGGGCAGGAAGCCCGGTGCGGGCTCGATGAAACCACCCTCGCCCTGGATCGGCTCGATCACCACGGCGGCGACGTTCCGGGCACCGATCTGCTTGGTGATCTGCTCGCCCACCATGGCCGCGGCCTCGGGCCCGCAGTTCTCCGGTCCGGTCGGCCAGCGGTACGGGTAGGCCATGGGCATGCGGTGGATCTCGCCCGCGAACGGTCCGAACCCCTGCTTGTAGGGCATGTTCTTCGCGGTCAGCCCCATGGTGAGGTTGGTGCGGCCGTGGTAGGCGTGGTCGAACACCACGACGGCCTGGCGGCCCGTCGCACTGCGGGCGATCTTCACCGCGTTCTCGACGGCCTCGGCGCCGGAGTTGAGGAGGATGGACCGCTTCTCGTGGTCGCCCGGGGTGACCCGGTTGAGGGCCTCGCACACGTCCACGTACGCCTCGTACGGGTTCACCATGAAACACGTGTGGGTGAACCGGGCGAGCTGTTCGGCGGCCCGCTCCACCACGCGCGGGTCGGCGTTGCCGACGTTGGTCACGGCGATGCCGGACCCGAAGTCGATGAGGGCGTTGCCGTCGACGTCCTCGACGATGCCGCCGCCCGCACGTTCGACGTAGACGGGCAGGACGCTGCCGACGCCCCGGGCGACGGCCGAGCTGCGGCGCTCCTGGATCGCGCGGGACGTGGGGCCGGGGATCTCGGTGACGATCCGGCGGGACTGGACGACCTCGGTCGCTGCCATGCGGCTGCCTCCTTCTGCGGTGGGCACGGGGTGCGGAACGGGCGTGGACCTGTCGGGGGTGGGCTCCCCGACTCGCCTGACACTAGGACCGCCGGAGCGGGTCCCGCATGGACACAGTGGATAATCGACAGCGAGCATTGCGCCATCGAGGCAGGGTGCGGACGATGGGCGCGTATGGAGGGAGACCGGGATGCCCCCGACTCTGGGAGCCCTGTTGCGGACGCCGCACCTGCGGCTGAGCCTGCTCGCCGGGCAGGAGGACCCGGACCGGCGCGTGGAGTGGGTCGCCGTCAGCGAGCTGGAGGACCCCACCCCCTATCTGGAGGGTGGTGAGCTCCTCCTCACCACGGGTGTGCGCTGGGCGGGCGGAGTCCCCGACCTGCGCGACTACACGCGGCGCCTGGCCCGGAGGAGGATCACGGCCCTGGGCTTCGGCGTGGGAGTGGTCCTGGAGGAGACCCCCGAACCGCTCCGCAGGGCCGCGGACGAGTACGGGCTCGCCCTGGTCGAGGTCGGCAGGGAAACCCCCTTCATCGCGGTCGGCAAGGAGGTGTCGCGCCTCCTGGCCAAGGAGGAGTACGAAGGCCTCAGCCGGGCCTTCGCCGCACAGCGGGGGCTCACCCGCGCCGCCCTCACGGGGGCCCCGGCGATCGTGGACCTGCTGGCCCGCGACCTCGGCGCCTGGGTGCTGCTGCTGTCCGCGGACGGCTCCGTCCGCCACGCGGCGCCCGCGTCGGCGGCGGGGCGCGCGGCGGGGCTGGGACCCGAGCTCGACCGTCTGCGGGACGCGGGCACGCGTGCCAGCGTCTCTTTGACCTCCGTCGGGGGACAGGTCTCCGCGCAGCCCCTGGCGACGGGCCGCCAGGTCCGCGGGTTCCTGGTCGTCGGCACCGGTGGGGTACTCGGCCCGGACGAGCGCACCCTGGTCAACGCGGCGGCGTCGCTGCTCTCCCTGGAACTGGAGCGCACCGCGCACAGCCGCACCGCGCGGGTGCACGAGGGGGTGCTCTCCGCCCTGCTCACCGGGGCCCTGGACCCGCTCCACCCGGGAGCCGGGCGGCTGCGGGAGACACTGCCGGCCGCGCCGGTCGTGGTGGCCGCGGCCGGCGGGTTCGGTCCCGCGCACCCTCCCGAGGGGGTCCTGGTCACCGAGAGCGGGGGGCGGGCCCTGCTGCTCGCGCACGCGGACACCGGTGAGGGGGTGATCCGCGAGGTGTTGGAGGGGCCGGTGGGGGTGAGCGACCCGGCCGACTACGGTGATCTGGCCTCGGCGGTGTCCCAGGCGGAGCGTGCGCTGGAGGCCGCGGGCGCCGAGGACCGGATCGTCCGTGCCGGCGACCTGCCCGGCGGGCTGCTCGGCCTGGCGGACAGCCCCGAGGGGGCGCGCATGGCGGGCGACCTGCTCGCACCGCTCCTCCGTGAGCGCACCGCCGCCGAACTGCTCGCCTCCTTGCGCGCCTACCTCGCGGCCTCGGGCCGCTGGGACTCCGCGGCCGACACGCTCGGCATTCATCGGCACACGCTCCGCTACCGGATGAACCGCATCCGGGACCTGCTTCCAGGGGACCTCGACGACCCCGACTACCGGGTCGAGCTCTGGATCGCCCTCCGCGTCCGCGGCGTCCGGGGGCGGTAGGCGTGCGTCCCTCACCCGGGTCGCGGGATCCCTGGTGCCGTACACGCCGAAAATCGGGGGTGGTTTCCGGCGTTCCGGGGATCCCGGGGCGGTTCATCCCTCACAATGGACCCCGATAGCGGGGGGTGACCGCTTGATCACGCAAGAGGGGCGCGGAGGACGAAGTGAGGTCACTACGGGACGACGCGGAGGAGATCGGTGACGGGGCCGTCCCGGGAAGGGTGACCGGGATCCCCGGAGCGGTCCCCGACCCCGGACAACCGGGCCGGTCCGGGGTCGGCGCCGCGTCGCTCCGGTGGAAGCCTCCCATCGACTGCTCCGAGGTGCGCTCCCTCCTCTCCTACCTGCGGGCCTGTGTTCGCCGCGAGGCCGTGCACACCCACGTCGTCGGAGCCGACCGCCTCGGCTCCGACACCTGCTCCTGCCTGCCCGGCGGCCCCGAGGTCCTGTTCAGCGGAGCGGGGGAGACCCTCCGGTCGGCCCCGGAGTCGGCCCGTGTCCTGCGCTTGGCCCGGCGCAGGGGGCAGGCGCTGCGCTACGGGTACCCGCTCGTCGTCCTCGGCGAGGGCGCGGACCGGGTCGCGCTGCCTCTGCTGACCGTCGACGTGCGGGCCGTGGACGACCTCGACGACACCCGCCGCGAACCCGAAGGGCCCCTGGTCAGGGCGGTCGGACCGCCCGACGTCAACATCGCCCTCCTGAACCGCCTCGGCATCACCGACCCCGAGGACCTGTTCGAGCTCCGCGTACGCCTGCGGTCCGGCGCCCCCGACTCCGTGCGCCGCCCCGCCGCGGTCGACGGTCTCGCCGCCAAGGTCCGCGCACTCCTCGCGCGGTTGGAGATCGAGCGCGTCGACGACATCGACCCCCTCGGGATGCGGGGCGCCCCGCGTGCCGCCACCGGCGGTGCGCACAACGTCGCCGTGCTCTTCCTGGCCGGGCCCAGCGGGCAGGCCGAGACCGACGACGCCGAACCCGGGACGGTCGAGGGCGTCCTCGCCGACCTCGACCCCTCCGACCGCGCCGGCCTCAACCCCGACGACATCACCGGGACCGCCCTGGAGACCCTGCTCGGTCAGGCTGCCGTACGGCGGGCCGAGGCCGATCCCGCAGGGGCCCCGGGCCGGCTGTTCAGGGGCGGGCGGGCCGCCCGCCGCGCCGCGCGCGACACCGTGCAGGAAGCGGACGGCACCGACGACGCCACGGTCCCGGTCTCGGTGACCCCCCTCGGCCAGGCCCAGTACGCGGTTCTGTGCGCCGCCATGAGCGAGCAGCTCACCGTGGCCGCCGCCCCACCGGGGAGCGGTGCGCACGACCTGGTGGACGCCATCGTCCGCACCGCCGTCAGCAACGGTCAGCGGGTCCTCGTCTGCGGCCGCACCGAGACCGACATCGAGGAGACCACGGCCAGGGCCGACACCTCGCCCGCGCACCCCGTCGTGCGCGTCGGCAGGTCGGGACACCGCTCCGGCGAGGTGCGCACGCTCAACAGACTCCTCACCGAGCAGGCCGGAACCCTGCTCGCCACCGCCACCGCCTCCGGCCCCGCGGGCGACGACCCGACCGCACACTGGTCCGCCCTCGCCGAGGACTGGGCCAGGGTCCGCCAGGTGTGGAGGGACATGGACACGATGGCCTCCGGCGGACACGCCCTCGCCCACCTGGCGGAGGAACGCGGACGCCGCATCGCCCGGGGCTGGGACCCCGACACCCTCTTCACCCCTGAACGCGGCGGCCCCGAGTACTGGTTGCAGCGGGCCGAGCGCGCCGGGGCGGGGGGTTTCGTCGGCCTCCAGCACCGCGGGGCCATCCGCCGCGAGCTGGGCGTCAACACCGACCCGGACAACCTCGCCCACCTGGGCGCCATCGCCCGGATGGAGAGCGAGTGGCGCTCCGCGGTGGACCGGCGCACCCGGTGCGCGCCCCTGGGAGAGCTCACCGCCGACCTCGCCGACGCGCTCGCCCGGCACCGCAGGTCCAGCGCCGCCTGCCTCCGGGCGGTCTCCGAACCCCGCCTCCGGCGCGGGCGGGCGGCCATCGAGAACCGTCTGGAGAGCCTCAACTGGCACCACGGGAACGGGTGGCCCGGGGTCGGCAACCTGCTGGACGCACTCCCCGCGTGGATCTGCCGCACCGACCAGGTGAGAGCGCTGCCGTCGCAGGCGGGCCTGTTCGACCTGGTCGTCGTCCTCGGCGCGGAGCGCACCCGGGTCGCCGAACTGCTGCCGGCGCTCTACCGGGCCGGACGGGCCGTGGTGTTCGGAGACCCCGCGCACCCCGGACCGGTCAGCACCCTGGAACCCGACGAGGAGCGCCGCGCCCTGGCCGCCGCCGGACTGGCCCCCGAACAGCTCGACGCCCGGGGCCTGCGCCACGGGTCCGGATCCGCGATGCGTGCCCTCTCCAGGGCGGCGCCGACCATGCTGTGGCTGGACGAGCACGACGGGGGGTCGCCCCGGCTCGCCGAGACCGCGTCCCGGCACTGCTACAACGGCAGGATCGTGGTGCGCACCAGCCCCGACCCGCAGGGCGGGCCGTCGTTCGAGTGGCGCGACGTCACCGGTACCTGCGAGGCGGCACCGTGCGCCTCCTACGTCAACCGCGACGAGGCGTACCGGGTGGCGGTGGTGGTCGGGGAGATCGACAACCGCCTGCCCCGGGGTCGGGTGGTCGCCGTCGTGGCGCCGACCCAGCCCCAGGTCGCCCTGATCCGCCGCCTGCTGCGTCAGCGCGTCCTGCTGCACGAGGTGCGGGTCGGTGGCCCGGACCTCCTGGACGGGGACCACACCGCCGTGGACGTCACCGTGCTCTCACCGATGCTCGCCGCCGGTGCGCCCGCGATCGCCGAGCGCCGGATCCGGGGCATGGGCCACCTGTGGTCCTCGGTGCTCACCAGGACCCGGCAGCGGCTCGTGGTGGTGGGCGACCGGGGGTACTGGTCGGGGGACGACGGCCCGCTGGGGGAACTGGACGCCATGGTCACGGGAACCTGTGTGATGGGCTCCGATCCGGCCGCCGCCGTGCTGCTGGAGGAACTGCGGGCCGTCGGCACGGGCGTGACGCTCCAGCAGACCGTCGAGGGGGGGACCGCCGACATGGTGGTCCGGTTCGGCTCGCGACGCCTGCTGCTCCTGCTCGACCGCGAGCCCGACGGGCGTGCCCTGCGCCACCTGCTCTCCAGGGGGGAAGCGCTCAACCGGGCGACCGGAGACCCCGTGGTGGTGGTCCCCGCCTGGCGCTGCCTGGCCGATCCCCGCACCCTCGTCGAGGAGATCCTCGCCGCCTACTGACCGGCGCGGGGCGGAGTGCGCACCGCACTACCCTGGGACGGACGTGCCCGGAACGCGGAGGTCCGCGCTGCGGCAGGGCTGAGGGGAGAGGGGAACACGGTGCCTGAGGGTCACACGCTGCACCGTCTGGCGGCGCACTTCGAGAAGGCCTTCGGCGGTGGGACGGTCCGCGCCACCAGCCCCCAGGGCCGCTTCGCCGAAGGTGCGGCCCGGGTCGACGGCCGCGTCCTCACGGAGAGCGAGGCCCACGGCAAGCACCTCTTCCTCGGATTCGACTCGGGTGAGTGGCTGAGGGTCCACCTGGGCCTCTACGGGGCGTGGACCTTCGGCGACGCCGACGGTGAACGCCACCTCGGCGCCCCCCGCGCACGGGGAGCCGACCGCCTCGCACTGGTCCGCGACGGGGACGGCCTGGTCGTGCCGCCCGCACCCGTCGGCGCTGTGCGTACCCGGCTCGTCAACGCCTCCGGGTGGGCCGACCTGCGCGGCCCCTCGGCCTGCGAGGTCGTCACGGAGGACGAGAAACGGGCGGTCCAGGACAGGCTGGGCCCCGACCCCCTGCGCGACGACGCCGATCCGGCGCGGGCCTGGCGGACGGTCGGCCGGTCCCGGACCAGCATCGCGGCGCTGCTCATGCGGCAGGACGTGATCGCGGGGATCGGCAACATCTACCGCGCCGAGGCGCTCTTCAGAGCGGGGCTCGACCCGATGACCCCGGGCCGCGACCTGACCGCCGACCAGTGGGCGGCGCTGTGGGACGATCTCGCACGGCTGCTCCGCGACGGCGTGCGTGACGGCTACATCATCACCACGCGCCCCGAGGACCGACCCGACCCGGACGCGCTCCCCGTTCCCAGGCCGGACACGCTCTACGTCTGCTACCGGACCGGCGACCCGTGCCGCGTCTGCTCCTCGCCGATCGCCGCGGGGGAGCTGGCCGGGCGCACCCTCTACTGGTGCCCGAGGTGCCAGCGGAGCTGACCCGGCAGGCCCTCGCGAGGCCCACCGTGAGACGGGGCCGAGGGCATGCAGTACACTCCCTAGCCGTCTGCTTAACCGGTTCAGTATCTGTGATCAGGGGGGCGAATGGGGGGGTTGATGCGACGTCCGACGATTATGGACATCGCCAAGGCCGCCGGGGTGTCCAAGGGGGCGGTGTCGTACGCGCTCAACGGGCGCCCCGGGGTCTCGGAGCAGACCCGCCGGCGCATCCTGGAGATCGCCAGCGACCTGGGCTGGGCGCCCAGCAGTCCGGCTCGGGCACTCTCGCCCGGCGGCCGGACAGGGGCGATCGGCCTGGTGGTCGACCGCCCGGCGCACTCGCTGGGGCTCGAACCCTTCTTCATGCAACTGGTCTCGGGCATCGAGACGGAGCTGGCCCTGTCCAACAACGACCTGTTGTTACAGGTCACCGAGGACATGGGCGCCGAGGTCGCGGCCTACCGGCGCTGGTCGGCGGAGCGCCGCGTCGACGGCGTGATCATGGTCGACCTGCGGGTGGACGATCCCCGGATCGGCGTCGTGGAGGAGCTGTCGCTGCCCGCGGTCGTGCTGGGCGGCCCCGGGGGGACGGGTTCCCTGCCGTGCCTGTACACCGACGACTCCGTCGCCATGCGCGAGGTCGTCCACTACCTGGCCGCGCTGGGGCACCGGCGCATCGTGCGGGTGGCGGGCCCGGAGGAGTTCGTGCACACGCGGACGAGGACCGGGGCGTTCCTGGACGCGGCGGAGCAGGCGGGCCTGGAGGAGGCGTACTCGGTGCACGCCGACTACACGGGCGAGGCCGGGACACGGACGACGCGCAGGCTGCTGGCGCGGACGGAGCGCCCCACCGCGCTGGTCTACGACAACGACCTGATGGCCGTGGCCGGGCTCGGAGTGGCCCAGGAGATGGGCGTCAGCGTGCCGTCCCAGCTGTCGATCGTGGCGTGGGACGACTCCGTCCTGTGCCGCCTCGTGCGGCCGTCGCTGACCGCGATCGCCCGCGACATCGTGTCCTACGGCCGCACGGCCGCCACGATGCTCGGCGACGCGATCGAGGGCAGGCCCGTGCGCAACCGGGAGACGTCCCGGGGCGAGTTGTACCCCCGGGCCAGCACGGGGCCGACCGGAGCGTGACCCGGCGTGCGCGCCGCGACACCGCCCTACGCCCGGCGGTCGGGCGGGCGCGTGCGGAACCGGTTCAGCGAGGGCGAATTTATTGGCGTACCCGCATCTGTGCTGTTACAAGCGCATAACACCGAAGTGTCGGGGATTGACGGCCGTCCCGTGGGCGTGTTGTTGTTAACGTCACTTACCCGGTTCAGCAACGGCCCTGTGCTCTCTCTACTGGGAGCGCTCCCAACCCTCCGGTTCCCGGAGCGGCGTCCCCCCACAGGCCGACCGGGTGATAAGGAGGAGTCCGGATGAGAAGTCTGCGGCTTCCGGCGGCACTCGCTGCACTGGCCATCACGGTCACTGCGTGCTCGGGTGGCGGCGGGAACGAGGAAGGTTCCGGGGAGTACCCCCGGAACGAAACGCTGTACACCACGGGCACCGCGTGGGGCCCGCCGGTCAGCTGGAACCCGCTCATGAAGGGCCAGTACGCGCCCGGCACGATCGGTCTGGCCTACGAAACGCTCTTCCTGTACGACCCCAACGAGGGCGAGTACGTCCCCTGGCTCGCCGAGAGCGACGAGTGGACCGCGGAGAACGTCCACGAGATCACCCTCCGCGAGGGGATCACCTGGTCGGACGGGGAGCCCCTGGTCGCCGAGGACGTCGTCGCCACCCTGGAGCTGGGCCAGTTCGGCTCCGTCTCCTACAGCAACATCTGGAACTTCGTCGAGAGCGCCGAGGCCACCGACGAGCGCACGGTGACCGTCACCTTCTCCGAGAACCGCCCCCAGGAGTGGATGAACTGGGTCTACCTGAACCCGGTCCTCCCCGCCCACGTCTGGGCTGACATGGAGGAGACGGCGCTCACGGACAGCGCCAACGAGGACATCGTCGCCACCGGCCCCTACGTCTACGAGTCGCACACCGACGACCGGATGGTCTGGGAGCGCAACGACGACTGGTGGGGCACCGAGGCCCTCGACCTCGAGATGCAGCCCCGCTACATCGTGGACATCGTCAACGCCTCCAACGAGGTGACGATGAACATGATCAACCAGGGCGACATCGACCTCTCCAACAACTTCCTCCCCGGCATCGACCAGGTTCTCAACAGCAACCCCAACGTCACCAGCTTCTACGACGGTCCTCCGTACATGAAGAGCGCGAACACCGCGTGGCTGGTGCCCAACGTCACCCGTGCGCCGCTCGACGACGTCGAGTTCCGCCAGGCGCTGGCCCGGTCCATCGACGTGGGGCAGATCATCTCCGGCCCCTACACGGACCTGGTCCAGGCGGCCAACCCGACGGGCCTTCTGCCCGAGTGGGACGCCTACATCGACCACGAGCTGGTCGACCAGGAGGGCTTCACCTTCGACGCGGACGAGTCCGTCGCCCTCCTGGAGGACGCCGGGTACATGGACGAGGACGGCGACGGGTACGTGGAGACGCCCGACGGCGAGCCCATCGCCCTCACCCTGGAGGTCCCCTCCGGCTGGACCGACTGGATGGAGGCCGCACGGGTCATCGCGGAGAACGCACAGGCGGTCGGCATCAACGTCGAGGCCCAGTTCCCCGAGGAGGACCTGCTGACCGAGAACCGCAACTCGGGCGAGTTCGACCTGGTGATCAACAACGAGCGCCAGATGAGCAACACGCCGTGGACGTACTACGACTACCTCTTCCAGCTGCCCGTCAACGAGCAGCAGACCACCGTCAACTTCGGTCGGTACGAGAACGAGGAGGTGTGGGGGCTCACCGAGCAGCTGGCCGCCGTCCCCGCCGACGACGTGGAGGCCGCAGCCGAGATCACCTCGCAGATCCAGGAGATCCAGTTGGCCGAACTCCCGGCCATCCCGCTCTGGTACAACGGCCTCTGGTCGCAGTCCACCAACGAGACCTGGACCAACTGGCCGAGTGAGCAGGAGGGTGCTCCGCAGAGCGCCGCGACGCTCTGGAACGGCTGGCTAGAGATGGGCGCCATCCGCACTCTCGCGGAGATCGAACTGGTCGAGTAGGGGCCCGGCGGGCGCCCCGCCGCCCGCCGCCCACGCAGACCGCCCCCACCCCGGCCGGAGCACGGAGTACCAGCCCGGCCGGGGAGCCCCGGACGAGGGGCGCGAGACGGACCCCTTCACCCTTCACGGGTCCGCCGTCGTGCCCCCTCCGGGGGCCCTCGACTGTCCGCCGCCATCACCTGGAGGAACGTGTGTGGCGCTACATCGGCCGTAAGCTCTTCGTCTACCTGCTTACGTTCGTCATCGCGGTCACCATCAACTGGATGATCCCGCGCTTCATGCCGGGCGACCCCGTCCGCAGCATGCTCGCGCGAGCCTCGGTCGGCAACCCCGAGGCCCTCGAACGCATGACCACCTACTACAACGAGGTCTTCGGCCTCGACACGCCGCTGTACGAGCAGTACCTCAGCTTCTGGGCCGGCCTGTTCCGGGGCGACCTGGGCATCAGCGTGATGCTCTACCCCGAACCCGTCACCGACGTCATCCTGCGCTCGGTGCCCTACACCCTGGCCGTCCTGCTCCCCGCGATCCTGCTCAGCTGGGTCGTCGGCAACCGCTTCGGGGCCTTCGCCGCCCGGAGCAAGATCCTCGACAACACGATCCTGCCGCTCGGGTACGTCCTGACCGCCACGCCCTACATGTGGCTGGCCCTGCTGCTCGCCTGGAGCCTGGGCGTCGTCGCGGGGATCTTCCCCGTCTCGGGCGGGTACAGCTTCTCCCTGCGCCCCGACTTCAGCTGGCTGTTCATCTCCAGCCTGATCTCCCACTGGTTCCTGCCGTTCCTGTCCATGTTCGTCGTGGCACTCGGCGGATGGGCGATCGGTATGCGGAACATGATCATCTACGAGCTGGAGGCGGACTACTCGAACTACCTCCAGGCCCTCGGAGCCCCGCGCAAGCTGGTCCGCCGCTACGCGTTCCGCAACGCGATGCTGCCGCAGATCACCGGTCTGGCGGTGCAGCTGGGCACGCTCATCGCCGGATCCCTGCTCACCGAGATCGTGTTCAACTACCCCGGCCTCGGCACCCTCATCCTGCAGTCCCTGAACAGCCGGGACTTCTTCCTGCTCCAGGGAATCTTCCTGTTCGTGGTCGTCGGGGTGCTGATCGCCAACTTCATCATCGACATCGTGTACGTCCTGGTTGACCCGCGCACCCGGGTCCAGATGACGGGAGGCTCGTCATGACCAACGTCGCTGGGACGCCCGGAGCCCAGACCACAGCCGAACCGGTGGCGCGGAAGGGTTCCGAGGCACTGCACTACGCCAGGCGCAACCCCAAGCTGCTCATCGGCCTGGGCATCGTCCTCGTGTTCCTCCTGCTCGGGATCATCGGCCCCCTGTTCGTCGACCACGGGCCCAACGAGTACGTCGGCCCCAAGAGCCAGCCGCCCAACGGCGAGTTCTGGCTGGGCACCACGACCTTCGGCCAGGACATCTGGGCGCAGTTCGTGTTCGGGGTGCGCAGCACGTTCCTCATCGGCGTGTTCGGCGGCGGCATCGCCTTCGTCATCGGCACCACGGTGGGGTTCGTCGCCGGCTACAAGGGCGGGATCGTCGACGAGATCCTCAACATGCTCACGAACGTGGTCCTGGTCCTGCCCGCGATGGTCGTGCTGATCGTCGCGATCGCCTACCTGGACGCGCGCGGCGTGTTCGTCCAGGGCCTGTTCATCGGCCTCACCTCCTGGCCGTGGGCCGCCCGCGCGGTCCGTTCGCAGGCGCTGTCGCTGGCCACCCGCGACTACGTGGACCTGGCCCGTCTCAGCGGCCGGCGCACCGGGAAGATCATCACCACCGAGATCGCTCCGAACATGAGCTCCTACCTGGTGATGTCCTTCATCCTGCTGTTCGGCGGCGCCATCCTCATCGCCGCGGGCCTGGACTTCATCGGGCTCGGCCCCTCGGACGGGGTGTCCCTCGGCCTGATGCTGGAGAACGCCGTCGCGTGGAGCGCCCTGCAGTTCGGGATGTGGTGGTGGTTCATTCCGCCGGGCCTCGGCATCACGGTGATCGTGAGCTCGCTGTACATCCTCAACGTCGGGTTGGACGAGGTCTTCAACCCCAAGCTGCGGGAGCTGTAATGACCCTGCGCGTCAAGGACCTGAAGGTCTACTACCAGACCCTCCGCGGGGACGTCCACGCCCTCGACGGGGTCACGTTCGACCTCGCCGACGGCGAGATCATGGGCCTGGCGGGGGAGTCCGGCTGCGGCAAGACCACCTTGGGCAAGAGCCTGATCCGGCTGGACTCGCGGATGCGCCACGTCGGCGGAACCATCGAGCTGGACGGCAAGGACGTCCCGATCGCGGACGACGACGCGATGGTCCCCCTCCGGTACCACGAGATCTCGCTCATCCCGCAGTACGCGATGAGCGCGCTCAACCCCACCCGCAAGATCGGGCGGATGATCAACGAGCTGCTGCGCTCGCGCGGGGTCCGCCCGGCCGACATCTCCAAGGAGCTCACACGGCGCCTGGAACTGGTCGGACTCGACGCGGACGTGCTGGACCGGTTCCCGATCGAGCTGTCCGGCGGCATGAAGCAGCGCGTCGTCATGGTGATGGCCACGCTGCTCAACCCGTCGCTGCTCATCGCCGACGAGGTCACCTCCGCGCTGGACGTGTCCACGCAGCGGTCGGTCGCCGAGTCGCTGGTGGAGTTCCGCGACCGCGAGTACGTCAAGAGCATGGTGTTCGTGACCCACGACATCTCGCTGGTGTACCAGATGGCCGACACGGTCATGGTGATGTACGCGGGCCGGATCGCGGAGAAGGCCCCCGCGAAGACCATCATCAACGCCCCCCGGCACCCCTACACCCAGATGCTCATCTCGGCGCTCCCCGAGGTCGGGTCGACCAGGGACCAGGGACGGCTGGAGGGCATCCCCGGGACCCCGCCGGGTCTGCTGAACCCGCCGACCGGCTGCCGGTTCAAGGACCGCTGCCCGATGGCCTTCTCCAAGTGCTCCGAACAGCCGCCGCTGCTGGAGATCGAACCCGGCCACTGGGCCGCCTGCTGGAAGACGGGGTGAGGTAGACCGTGCTGGAACTCAGTCACGTGCACAAGGTGTACCGGGTGGGCGCGTTCGGCGGCGGACGCCTGCGCGCGGTGCGCGACGTCAGCCTGAAGGTGGAGCCGGGCGAGGTCGTCTCGCTCATCGGTGAGAGCGGCAGCGGCAAGAGCACCCTCGGCAAGATGGTGCTGGGCCTGTCCAAGCCGAGCAGCGGCACCATCACGTTCGACGGCACCGACATCACCACCATCCGGGGCCACAGCGCGCGCAAGGAGTACTACCGCAGGGTGCAGGGGGTCTTCCAGGACCCGTTCAGCTGCTTCAACCCGATCTTCAAGGCCGACCGCGTCTTCGAGATGATCCGGACCTCCTACTTCCCGGGGGTCTCGGACGCGGACTGGCGGGACCGGGTCCTGGCCGCGCTGGCCACGGTCCGGCTGGACCCGGGCAACGTCCTGGGCAAGTACCCCCACCAGCTCAGCGGCGGCCAGTTGCAGCGCGTGCTGATCGCGCGGGCGCTGCTCCTGGACATCAAGCTCCTGGTGGCCGACGAGATCATCAGCATGCTGGACGCGTCCACGCGCATCGACGTGCTCAACCTGCTCAGCGACCTCAAGGAGCGGGGGCTCGGCATCCTGTTCGTGACCCACGACCTGTCGCTCGGCAACTACGTCAGCGACAGGTCGGTGATCCTGCGCAAGGGCGCCATCGCCGAGATGGGTCCCACGCTCAGGGTGTTCGAGAACCCGCTGCACCCGTACAGCCGCCACCTCCTGTCGTGCGTGCCGCAGCTGCACCGCACCTGGGCGGAGGTCGACGCCGAGCTGGCGGCCAACCCGCCGGAGGACGTCGTCCTGCCGGTGGCGGCCGACGACGACTCGGCGCCCCTGATCGAGGTGGAGGAGGGGCACTTCGTCGGGATCGACCAGGGGTAGTCCGTGCGCGCCACGGCGGTCGTCCGGCCCGCTCGGGACGGAGGGGGTCGCGCGGCGGCGCGCGTGGTGGGGGCGGTCGGACACGGGCGCCGCTCCCACCGGAGCCGGGCGCTTCTCCGGGCGCCGCGGCGGTGGTAGGCGTCGACCGAAAACGGAATTCGCCGACGAAAGCAGTGTGGATCGTTCCGGTGTGCCCGCGATAGCGCAGTCGGCGGCGCGGGGCGGGTTCCGGACCGTGTCCCCCGGGGCCGTTCCCCGGGCGTGTCCGGGTGCGGTCCGCGCCCCCGGGCGGGCGGTACCGCGGGACCTCCCACGGGGCTTCGCGGCGGCGGTGAGTGCGGGGCGGTGCCGACGGGCGCGCGCACTCCCGTCCGCGCTGACGTGCTCGAACGACACACCGGTGACAGGTCCGCGAACAGAACGCGACACGCCGGTGACGAGTGCCGGGGTCGCGCGTGGTTCCCTCCCCGCCCGCCGGTATTCCTGACGGGGCCGTGCGGGTTGCCACACCGAAAACCTTCGCGAGTTGGCTGGGCTGTGGTAAGTTCAGTGAAGATTGTTAGTCGTTGAATTTCGCAGTTGGTGTCTTGCCCGCGGAGTTTGTGACCGGCGGGCGGTTTCTCTTGGAGTCGGCTCGCGGCAATTATCGGACGTGAGTATGCGTTCGTGTACACCGAGCTGAAGGAGAGAACATGGCTCAGGGAACTGTGAAGTGGTTCAACGGCGAGAAGGGCTTCGGCTTCATCTCCCCCGACGACGGCGGCCCCGACGCCTTCGTTCACTACAGCGCCATCCAGGGTAGCGGCTTCCGCAACCTGGAGGAGAACCAGCGCGTAGAGTTCGAGATCGTTGCCGGCACCCGCGGCCCGCAGGCCGAGAACGTCGTTGCGCTCTAGAACGTAGAACGTCGTAGGACGCCCCGGAAGGCACAGCCTTCCGGGGCGTTCGCGTGTCCGGGGCCGGCGGCCGCAGGCGCACCCCCGGCCCCGTGCCCCGTGGGGCCCCGGCCGGCCGGAGCGGCCCCCGGGCGGGCCACAGGCTCCCGGTCGGCCCGGGGCCGCTCCGGTACGGCTCAGCCCCCGAGCAGCTCCTCCGTGCGCCTGCGCACCTCCGGGGTGTCCAGGCCGCGCACGGTCACCGTGGTGCGGCGGCGCAGCACGTCGTCGACGGTCACGGCCCACTCGCGGTCCCGCGCGAAGACCACCTGCGCCCAGATGTCGGGTCCGTCGGGGTGGATGCGCGCGCCCAGGTCCGGCGTGTCCCGCACCAGGGCCGCGATGTCCATCGCCAGGTTCCCGTAGTGCGACGCCAGGTGGCGGGCGACCAGCGGGTCGAGCCTGGTGCCGGGCTCGCGGTCGATGATGAGCCGCTGGGTCACCGCGTCCGGGCTGGCCAGGCCGGGGAGCGGCACCGTGCGCAGCGGGTCGACCATGTCCTCGCCCAACGGCACCGCCGTGACCTTGCGCAGCTCCTCCAGGACGGTACGGCCGATGTGCCGGTAGGTCGTCCACTTGCCGCCCGCCACCGACAGCATCCCGCCGCGTCCCTGGCTCACCACGGTCTCCCGCTTGGCCGAACTGGTGCCGCCGGGGCCACCGGGCAGGACCCGCAGGCCCGCGAAGGAGTACGTCACCTGGGAGGCGTCCAGGTAGGGGGCGTCGATGCCCACCGCGGCCTCGCCCAGGATCTGTTCGACGTCGGAGGGGACCACCCCCACGTCGGCCGGGTCGCCGGTGTACTCCTCGTCCGTGGTGCCGAGCAGCAGCCTCCCCTCCCAGGGGATGGCGAAGGACACCCGGTACCGGTCCACGGGGATGGTCAGCGCCGCGCGCCACGGCTCCGGGGTGCGCAGGACCAGGTGGGCGCCCTTGGACAGGCGCACGCTGGGCCCCGCGGCGGGGTCCTCCATCCGTCGCAGGTGATCCACCCACGGCCCGGTGGCGTTGAGGACCAGCCGGGCGTCGATCCCGAACTCGTGGCCGCCGACGCGGTCGCGCAGATCGGCGCCGGTGACCCTGCCCCGCGTGGTGCGCAGGCTCACGACCTCGGCGTGGTTGAGCACCACGGCGCCCGCGTCGGCGGCGGCGCGCACGGTCATGACGGCCATCCGGCTGTCGTTCATCTGGTGGTCGCTGTAGGCGGCGACCGACCGCAGGCCCTCGGTGCGCAGCCCGGGCGCGAGCCGCTTGGCCTGGATGGGGGAGAGCAGGCGCCCCATCCCGTCGCCGAACGCCGACAGGGCCGAGTACAGGAAGACCCCGGCGCCCATCTTCGCGGCACCGTGGGGGCCGCCCGAGTAGACCGGCACCAGGAACGGCATGTGGTTGACCAGGTGCGGGGCCACGTCGGAGGCGAGGGAGCGGCGTTCCCGGTGGTTCTCCGCCACCAGGCGCACGTTGCCGGTCTGGAGGTAGCGCAGCCCGCCGTGCACCAGCTTGGAGGAGGCACTGGAGGTGGCCCCGGCGAAGTCGCCGGAGTCGACCATGGCCACCCGGAGCCCCGCCTGTGTCGCGGTCCAGGCGGCGGAGGTGCCGAGGATGCCGCCGCCGACGACGAGGAGGTCGAAGGTTCCCCGGGTGAGTTCGTCCCGGGTGCGGGAGCGAGCGGAGGAGATGTCGTTCTGGCGGGCGCTGGTGGTCATGGCTGGTGCTCCGTCCGTATGGAGGGATGGCGGGGGCTCCGCGAGCGTCTGAACGGGCTGGGCCCCTTCAGACGTGTGTCGCCTGCATAATACGACAATGCCGAACGCAAGTGTGATCTGAGGTCAGGCAACGGGGCTGCTGCCGCTCAACAGTCGGACCTGACAGGATCAACGCGCTACGGGTGTGACTGGAGGGAGTGATGTGAACTCGGAACGTGTCTGATGTGCGGCATTGTCGAATCCTGTGCGTGGAGATCGACCACAGGTCTGTGCTTGCCGGGCCTCCGTCGGTCGGGACGCGCCCGTGGGGGAAGGGGCGGGAATCCATCAAGCGAAAACCTGGAATCCCGTTCCGAGGGAGTCGCAGCCCCGCTCTTCCGGCCGGTGGGAGGTTTCGGGTCCCGGGTTCCCCGGATTGCCCCACTCGAAGGACACCCCGAGTCCTACGATTGGGACATCATGGCGACCAGGTACTCACCCACGATCCGGCGCCGCCGCCTCTCCGCCGAGCTCCGGCGGTTGCGGCTGGCCGCGAGGAAGACCAGCGAAGAGGCCGCCGCCGCCTCGGGCCTGTCCAAGTCCACCTACTCCAACATCGAGTCCGGAGTCAAGAAGCGCCCCAGACTCAGCGAGGTCCGCGCCGTCCTGGACGCCTTCGGAGCCGGACCCGGCCAGGAGTACGACGAGATCCTCAACCTGTGCCGGCAGGCGCTCGAACGCGGCTGGTGGACCCGCTACCGCGACGTCCTCGCCGCGCGCTACGTCGGTTTCGAGACCGAGGCGTGCTCCATCACCACCTGGCAGCCGCTCGTCCTTCCGGGCCTGCTCCAGGTACCCGAGTACATGAGGGTGACGGCCCTGGCCGCGATGGCCGCTCCCCAGGACATCCGCAGGGTGACGGACGCCAGGATGACCCGTCAGCGCATCCTGGACGACGAGGACCCCCCGGAGCTCTACGCGATCTTCGACGAGGGGGCGCTGTTGCGGCTGCGGGACTTCCCGGACGCCCGGCGGATCCAGGTCGCGCACATCGTGGAGATGGCCGAGCGCCCCCACATCACCGTCCAGATGACCCTGGCCACCAAGCTCAACCCCGGATCCGGAGGGCCCTTTGTGATCATGGGGTTCCCCGAGTCCATCGACCCGATGGTCGTCTACCTGGAGACCGACACCGACGGTATCTATCTGGAGGAGCCCGACGAGGTGGTGCGCTACCAGAACATCGTCAACCACCTCCGGCTGGTCGCGCTCCGACCGGGGGAGACGCTCGAGTACCTCAGGAAGGTCCACCTTGGGGCGTAGCGCGAACGGTTCCTCGGCGGCCCTGTTCAGGAAGTCCTCCCACAGCCAGCCCAACCAGGGCGAGTGCCTGGAGGTGGCCGACCTCCCCGGGGCCCACGCCGTGCGCGACACCCGCAACCGGCGGGCCGGGCCGCTGCTCTTCGTGTCAGCGGAGTGGTACGCCCTGCTCACCGCGCTGCGGGCCGGGTGGCCCGGCGGCACGGACCGCGGGTGAGGGTCGGCACGCGCCGGTCCCGGACACGGCGACGGGGGCGTGCCGGCGCGAACGCCGGACGCCCCCGTCCCGGAGGAGGGGTCAGCCCCCGAAACCGGTCAGCTTCCAGATCCACGCGCCGAGCACGCCGCCCACCAGCGGACCGACGACAGGGATCCAGGAGTACCCCCAGTCCGAGCCGCCCTTGCCCGGGATCGGCAGCACCGCGTGTGCCAGGCGCGGGCCCAGGTCACGCGCCGGGTTGATCGCGTAGCCCGTCGGCCCGCCCAGCGACAGGCCGATCGCGAGCACCAGGAGGCCGATCATCAGCGGGGCGATGCCGTTGGTGAACAGGCCGCTCAGATCCGCCTCGTCCGCGGAGACGAAGCCGGAGTTCGCGCCGATCCCGAGCACGCCCAGGAGCAGCATCGCGGTGCCGATGATCTCGGTGGCGAGGTTGGCGACCGGGTTGCGCACGGCGGGGGCGGTGCTGAACACGCCCAGCTTCGCGTCCGGGTCGTCGGTCACCTTCCAGTGCGCGAAGTAGGCCAGGTAGACCAGGACGGCGCCGGTGAACGCACCGGCCAGCTGCGCCAGCATGTAGCCGGGCACCTGGGCCCAGTCGAACTCGCCGATGCTGGCCAGACCGAGGGTGACCGCGGGGTTGATGTGCGCACCGCTCGTGGAGCCGACGACGTAGATGGCGACCGCGACCGCCATACCCCAGCCGAACGTGACCACGATCCAGCCCCCGTTGAGGGCCTTGGAGCGGGCGAGGGAGACACCTGCGACGACACCGCCGCCGAGAAGGATGAGGATCGCCGTTCCGACGAACTCTGCCAGGTAGACCATGAGGACCTCCGCCCCGGTGAGGGGCAGCCGGGTCACGGGAGGTCAGGTGTGCCCGCGGGGCGCGACCACACGCCGGACGCGGGCATAATCAGACACACCCGTCACAGGATTGAGATGGGTCGGGGGCGCGCTTCCGTGCCCCCGGTACCGCCTCCCAGGGGTTCAGGTGGCAGCCGTGGCACCCCTGGGAGGCGGTCGTTCGGGCGGAGTCCGTCCCGCCCTACGCTTCCTCGTGCTCCACCCAGTCCAGGGTGCGTCGCACGGCCTTGTTCCAGTTGTGGTACTCCCGTTCGCGGACGGAGGACTCCATCTGCGGGTTCCACTCGGCCGCCTTGTGCCAGTTGGCGCGCAGCGTCTCCACGTCGGGCCAGTAGCCCACGGCCAGTCCGGCGGCGTAGGCGGCGCCGAGGCAGGTGGTCTCGGCGACCATCGGCCGTACGACCTCCGCGTCGAGGACGTCGGACAGGATCTGCATGAGCAGGTTGTCGGCGGTCATGCCGCCGTCCACCTTGAGCGTCGTCAGGTCGATCCGTGCGTCGGCGTTCATGGCGTCGACGACCTCGCGGGTCTGCCACGCGGTGGCCTCCAGGACGGCGCGCGCGATATGTCCCTTGGTGACGTACCCGGTCAGGCCCGCCATGACGCCCCGGGCGTCGCTGCGCCAGTGCGGGGCGAACAGGCCGGAGAACGCGGGAACGATGTAGCAGCCGCCGTTGTCGTCCACGGTGCGGGCCAGCGTCTCGATCTCCGGCGCGGACGAGATCAGACCGAGGTTGTCCCGCAGCCACTGCACCAGTGACCCCGTGACCGCGATGGAGCCCTCCAGGGCGTACACGGCCGGCTGGTCCCCGAGCTTGTAGCCGAGTGTGGTGAGAAGACCGTTCTCGGAGGTCACCGGCTCGGTGCCGGTGTTCATCACCAGGAACGTGCCGGTGCCGTAGGTGCCCTTGACGTCACCCGGGTCGAAACAGGTCTGGCCGAACAGGGCGGCGTGCTGGTCGCCGAGCGCGGACGCGACGGGGGTGCCGGCCAGGTAGCCGCGGGCCTCACCGTAGACCTCCGACGAGGAGCGGATCTCCGGCAGCATCGCCGCGGGGATGTCCAGGGCGGCGAGGGTCTCGGGGTCCCACTCCAGGGTGGCCAGGTTCATCAGCATGGTGCGGCTGGCGTTGGTCACGTCGGTGACGTGGCGGCCGGTCAGCTTCCAGATGATCCACGTGTCCATGGTGCCGAACAGGACCTCGCCGCGGTCGGCGCGCTCGCGGAGCCCGTCGACGTTGTCGAGCAGCCAGCGCAGCTTGGGGCCGGAGAAGTAGGTGGCCAGGGGCAGGCCGGACCTCTCGCGGAACCGGTCCTGGCCGCCGTCGGCGGCGAGTTCGCGGACCAGGTCGTCGGTGCGGGTGTCCTGCCAGACGATGGCGTTGTGGACGGGCTTGCCGGTCTCCCGGTCCCAGACCACGGTGGTCTCGCGCTGGTTGGTGATGCCGATCGCGGCGACCTGGTCCGGCGTGATGTCGCTCTTCTCCAGGGCCTTCTGGACGACCACCTCGACGTTGGTCCAGATCTCGTCGGCATCGTGTTCGACCCACCCCGGCTTGGGGAAGATCTGCCTGTGCTCGCGTTGGTCGACAGAGACGATGCGTCCGTCCCGGTCGAAGAGGATGCAGCGGCTCGACGTGGTGCCCTGGTCGATCGCGGCGACGTACTGCTGACTCATCGATTGCTCGCCTTCAAAGTGGAGGGCTCGGGATGGGGACGGACACACACGTACACGGGTCATCCCCGCACGTTGTACGACATTGACGTATGGGTAGGCGTTAGTTTCATCAGTTCTTCCTTCCCATGTCAATACCGTGTGACGCAATCGTGTCGCGTGGGTCACGTGGCCTGCCGACCAACGGTGCCAGGGAAGGGACGGGACACGGAAGTCACCGCGCGGGGACAGCGCGGGGCGATGGGGGAGGAACGCGGCGGAGCGGCTCAGTACGGGGTGACGCCCAGGTCCCGGGAGACGGCCCTCGCGGCGTCGCGCACGTACGAGACCTGCTCCATGTCCGGAAGGCCCCCGTCGCCGCGCAGGCGCTCGACAGCGCCGCGCACGCCGATGGCGCCGACCGTCGTGCCGCGCCGGTCGCGGATGGGCGCGGCGATCGACACCTCGCCCTCGACGAGTTCCTCGACCTCCCAGGCCCAGCCGTTCTCGCGGACCTCGTCGAGCAGTCGTTCCAGGGCTGCGGGGGAGGTGACGGTGTGCCGGGTGAACGACGGGAGGGTCACCGGCCCGCCCGGCTCGACGGCGTCGGTGTCCTCCTCGGGCACCGCCAGGGGGTCGAAGGCCATGAGGACCCGGCCGATGGCGGTGGCGTGGAGCGGGAGCAGCGTGCCCACGTCGAGGGTCTGGCGGGAGGAGTCCGGGCGGAAGACGTGGTGCACCACCAGGGCCTGGTGCTTGTGCAGGGTCCCGATGCGCACGCTCTCACCGCTGCGCGAGGCCAGGCTGTCGGCCCAGTTCAGGGCACGCGTGCGCAGCTCGTTGCCGTCCAGGTAGCGGGTGCCCAGGCTGAGCATGCCCCCGCCCAGACGGTAGCGGCCCGACTCGGGGTCCTGTTCGACGAATCCCACGTGCTGGAGGGTGCGCAGGATACCGAGCGCGGTGCCCTTGGGGAGTTCCAGCGACCGGGAGATCTCCGCCAGGCTCAGTCCCCGCGAGCCCGTGGCCAGGATCCGGAGGATGGCCGCTGCGCGTTCGATCGACTGGATTCGTCCCGGCATTGTGGTGCTACCACTCTCTAGTACGACAATGTCATACGCGAAATGCTACTACGCGATGTGAGGTCCGGCAGGGGAACGGTCGGTCCGGCAGCGTGCGGGATCGGCACAGTGTAGCCGCCTCCCCCGCACTGACCTGGGCGGCGGGGGAGGTCACAGCTCCGCGACGGCTTTGGCGACCCCCCTGGCCGCGTCCTCGACATCGCGGTCGGTGATCTCCAGGTGCACCACGAGGCGGATCGACGCGCCGCCTCCCAGGCCCGCGACCCCGTGCCGGGCGAAGGCCTCGGCGTACCGGCCCCCCTCGCCCGCGGGGGTCTCGACGAGCACCATGTTGGTCTGCGCCCGCGCCGTCAGACCGGAGAGCTCGGTGATCCGCGCGGCCAGGGCGGAGGCCCGCCCGTGGTCCTCGGCCATCCGCTCCCGGTGGTGGCGCAGCGCGTACAGGGCCCCGGCGGCGATGACGCCCGCCTGGCGCATCCCCGCGCCGAGCATCTTGCGACCGCGCCGGGCACGCAGCACGGTGTCGGCGTCTCCGGCCAGAGCCGATCCCACCGGGGCGCCCAGCCCCTTGGAGAAGCACACGGAGACGGTGTCGAACCCGTCGGCGACCGCGGCCGGGGCCGTGCCGAGGAAGGTGGCCGCGTTCCACAGGCGGGCCCCGTCCAGATGGGCGCGCAGCCCGTGGCGGTGCGCGAACCCCGTCACCCGCGCCTGTTCGGCGAGAGGTACCACCCGCCCGGTGAACGTGTTCTCCAGCCAGACCAGCGCGGGCTCGGCCCGGTGGATGTCGCCGCGGCCCCCGATCCACGACTCCAGCAGCCCGTCGGTGGGGGAGGTCCCGTCCGAGTACAGCCGGGGCTGCACGCGGGCGAGCACCGCCGTGGCGCCCTGCTCGTCGCCGATGAGGTGGTGGTGCTCGTGCGCCCACACCTCCTCGCCGCTGCGGGTGGACACGTAGAGGCCGAGCTGGTTGGCCATGTGCCCCGAGGGCACGTACAGCGCCGCCTCCTTGCCCAGCAGGTCCGCGGTCTCCTCCTCCAGGGCTCTGACGGTCGGGTCCTCGCCCCAGACGTCGTCGCCGACCTCGGCCTCGGCGATGGCCCGGCGCATGGCCGGGGTGGGACGGGTGACGGTGTCGGAGCGCAGGTCGATCATGGCGGTTTCCTTCGGCTGTGTGAGGGGCCCGGTCCGCGGGGCCGGGGTGTGCCCCGCGGACCCCCTGGACGCGGACGGCGGGGCGAGCCCGGCGGGCCGTGCAAGGGACGATACTGCCCCGCCCTCACCCCTCCCCGATCCGGTCCAGTGCCCGGGAGAGCCGGTGCAGTGACTCCAGCGCGTGCTCGGCGCCGTCCTCTCCCAGCTCGGCGACCAGGGCGTCGGCGACCCTGCCGTGGTCCGGGTCGATCCGCCTCAGGGCCTCCAGGCCCTCCTCAGTGGGCGCGAGCAGCTTGGCCCGGCTGTGCGCCGGATTGGGGAGGTACTCGGCAAGCCCTCCTTCCACCAGCAGGTCGGCGATCCGCTGGACGCTCTGCCGGCTGGTGCCGAACCGGCGGGCGACCGCGGACACCGGCAGGGGCCGGTCGATCACGGCGCCGAGTATCTGCCAGCGGGCGGCGGTGAGCCCGGCCGAGCGGGCCAGCTCCTCGGCCACCGACAGGAGCTGCCCGTTGAGACGGAAGACGGTGAGCGCTGTCCCGGTGAACAGCTCGGAGTGTCTGTCGGGGGGTGCCACCATCGTCATGCCCCCTCCGTCAGGACGTGGTAGGCCTCGGGGTCGTGCTGGGCGTACAGCCGGTACCAGGCGTCGAGGACGCGCGGCGTGTAGAGGTCCAGGGCGGCGAAGACCGCACGGGCGAACTCCACGGCCGCGGTGGGCCCCGCGGTGATGAGGCCCCCGTCGGAGACGGCGAGCTCGGTGCGGTAGCGGCCGGCGCCAGCGTAACCGGTGCCGAGGAGGTACTCGGGCGCGGTGCTGGTGTGGTCGCGGTAGTCGAGAAGGCCCTCACGGGCGAGCCCGGCGGTGGCGCCGCAGATCGCGGCCACCGGCACGCCGGCGTCGAGGAAGATCCCGGCTGCGGAGGCGAAGGGGGAGAGGTGCTCGGGGTCGACGTCCCAGCCGGAGGCCCCGGGCAGGATCAGCATGGAGCTGGCGGAGGGAACCAGGTGGGGTAGCGCGAGGTCGGGGAGGATCGTGATCCCTCCCATGGTGGTGACGGGCGCGCCGGTGAGGCCGACGGTGACCACGTCGTAGCGGCCCGGCTCGCGCTGCCACTCGCCGCCCCGGACGGTGGCGACCGCGTGGCCCACCTCCCAGTCGGCGAGGTCGTCGTAGACGGCGAGATGGACGGTCTGCCTGCTCTCTGCGATCATGACAACATGTTGTCTTTTTGACAGGATGTTGTCAATGGATCCAGGCCCGCGCGCCGTGCGGGGGCCAGTCCGTGGGGCGGCGCGACGCCGGGTCGGCGGTCGCCTTCCCCGGGGGCGTGGTGTGCGGCGGTGCGGCGTGACGTGGGTCTCGCGGATGTAACAGAACCGCACGGGTGGTTCACAGAAGCTCACAAATGGTATTACCATTGCCCTCACCTGTTCCAAGCGCAGGTCAAGGCCGTGTCGTGTGGCGGTCGTGTGACACCCCATCAGCCCACTGGAAGGCTCCGTCGTGGAGAACTTCGAGCCCGTCTACGGGACGGGTCCGCTCCTCGGGATCGCGGCGGGCGCCATCGCGCTCCTGCTGTTCCTCATCATCCGCTTCAGGATGCACGCGTTCATCGCGCTCGTCCTGGTCAGCGTCCTGACCGCCCTCGCCGCCGGCATTCCGGTGTCCGGGGTCATGCCGACCCTCCTGGACGGCTTCGGCGGCACACTCGCCAACGTCGCCCTCCTCGTCGGCCTCGGCGTCATGATCGGCCGCCTGCTGGAGATCACCGGCGGGGCCGCGGTCCTGGCCGGTGCCCTCATCAGGCTCTTCGGCGAGAAGCGCGCGCCGCTCGCCCTCGGTGTGGCCTCGCTGCTCTTCGGCTTCCCGCTGTTCTTCGACGTCGGCCTCATCGTCATGCTGCCGATCGTCTTCAGCGTGGCCCGGCGCGTCGGCGGGTCGGTCCTGACCTACACCCTGCCCACTGCGGGCGCCTTCGCGGTCATGCACGCCTTCGTGCCACCGCACCCCGGGCCGGTGACCGCCGCCGTGGAGATCGGCGCGGACATGGGCCTCACCCTGCTGGTCGGCCTGCTCCTGGCGATCCCGACCTGGTACCTCTCCAGCTACCTGTACGGCCTCTGGGCGGGCAAGCGCTTCGAGATCCCGGTTCCGGACGACATCATGTCCGACGGCACCGTCAAGCACGAGAACCCGCCGCGCCTGGCCACGGTCCTGGCCATCCTCCTGCTGCCGATGCTGCTGATCTTCGCCAACACCGGTGTCTCCGTCTTCGTCGCCACCGGGTCCGTCCCGGAGGACGCCCTGTGGGTGCAGGTCTTCCAGCTGGTCGGCCAGACCCCGATCGCCCTGCTCGTCACCGTGCTCGTCGCCATGACGGTGCTCAGCCGGGGCCGCTTCACCCGCCAGCGGGTCGAGGAGATCGTCGGCGGGGCGCTCGGCCCGGTCTGCGCGCTCATCCTCATCACCGGTGCCGGCGGCATGTTCGGCATGGTGCTGCGTACCAGCGGCATCGGGGACGCGCTGGCCGGATCGCTGGAGGCCACGGGTCTGCCGGTGATCGTCGCGGCCTTCCTCATCGCGCTCGCCCTGCGCGTCGCCCAGGGGTCGGCGACCGTCGCCCTCACCACGGCCGCGGGACTCATCGCCCCGGCCGTGCAGGCGGCCCCGGGGCTGACCTCCATCGACCTGGCCCTGGTCGTCATCGCGATCGCCTCGGGCGCCACGGCCCTGTCGCACGTCAACGACTCCGGGTTCTGGCTGGTCGGGCGCTTCCTCGGCATGGACGTCAAGACCACGCTCAAGACCTGGACCGTCATGGAGACCCTGATCGGCTTCATCGGTTTCGGGCTCGCGTTCGGACTCAGCCTGGTGCTGTGACGCGGGGGCGGGCGGGCCCCGGCCCCACCCGCCCCTCAGGGGGTCGGATACGCCCTCGGGTCGTGCTCCAGGGCGTCCGACACCTCGGTGACGATGGACCGCATCGCGGCCTCGGCCACGTCGGGGAGGCCGTCCCGGATGGCCTGGGCGACGGTCTTGTGCAGCCGCAGCGCCTCCGGGCGCGGGTTGCGCGGCATCAGGTCGTAGGAGGTGCGTCCTACGAGAACCTCGGCCACGACCTGGGCCAGGCCGGCGAGCATCTCGTTCTCGGAGAGTTCCAGGATGCGGCGGTGGAAGGTGATGTCGAGTTCGAGGAAGGTCCTGAGGTCCCCGGCCCGGCCGGTCAGGACCATCTGGTCGGCGACCACGACCAGCTGGGCCCGCTCCTCCTCGCCGCCCCGCGCGGCGGCGAGGGCGGCGGCGCCGGGTTCGACGGCGGCGCGCAGCTCGTTGAGCGAGCGCAGCTGCTCCATGCGGCCCGGTCCGGCCAGGCGCCAGCGGATGAGCTGGGGGTCGAAGACGCTCCAGTCGCGCCTGGGCCGTACCCGGATGCCGGTGCGCGGGCGGCTGACCACCAGCCGCATCGACTCCAGGACGCGCACGGCCTCGCGTGCGACGGTCCGGGAGACCCCGAAGTCCTGTTCGAGCCCCTGGAGCGTGAACGTGTGGCCGGTCGCGTACTCGTCCGCGGCGATCGCGGGCCCGAGGTCCGCCAGCACCCGGTTGTGCAGCGTGCGGTGGTCGGTGCCCATCGTGCTCCCTGTACTCCGCGCTCGTCCGATCCGGCCACATCCGGCCGAGGGTCAGCCTGAAGCCTAGCCGGATTGATTGATATCACTATTAGTGGTGGCGCTTGCGGTCCCGCAGGAGCACCAGGACACGGAGAGACCATGCACTTTGTCTTCATGGGCGTCGCGGGAAGCGGGAAGACCACCGTGGCCGAGCACGTGGCGGAGCACCTCGGCCTCCCGTTCGCCGAGGCCGACGCCTTCCACTCACGGGCCAACATCGACAAGATGGCGGCCGGCGTCCCCCTGACCGACGACGACCGCTGGCCGTGGCTGCGCGAACTGGCCGCGTGGATCTCGGCGCACGACGCACTGGGGGAGTCGACGGTCATGGCGTGCTCCGCGCTCAAGCGCGGTTACCGCGACGTCCTGCGCGAGGGCGCTCCCGGGGTGTGCTTCCTGCACATGCAGGGCCCTTCCGAGGTGATCCAGGCGCGGATGACCGCCAGGGCGGGCCACTTCATGCCGCCCGCCCTGCTGGAGTCGCAGATGGCCACCCTCCAGAGGCTCGGGCCGGACGAGCCCGGCCGCGAGTTCGACGTGAGGAGCGGAGTCGAGGACCTCACGGCGCAGGCCCTGGAGTACGTCGGAGGGTGCATGCGGGCTGCGGACGCCTGACCCCGGCCCAGGCTCCCCGGCTCCGGTCCGGTGCGCCTGACCCCGGTGGAGGCGGGCCGTCGGAGCGGGCCCGCCTCCGCGCCCCGGGCCGGGCGTCCGGGGTGTGCCTCCCCGCGGTGATCTTGCGTAGCGCGGTCCGGCGCGCAACCCTGTTCGTCATGCAAGATTCCGTTTCATCCCCCGCATCCCCCGCATCCCCCGCCACCTCCGCTCTGCGGCCCCTGGATGCCGCTCTCGCCTCCGCGGCGGGCCTCGTCGCGGTACGCCACCCCGGAGTGCGGCCCCCGCAGGACGTGCGGCAGACCTGTGCGCTGCTGTTCGCGGTAGCCCCGGTGTACGTCCTGTCCGCCTACCTGACCTGGGACCGGCTCGACTCCGGTGTGCCGGACGGGTTCGTCGCCGGCCTGTGGGCCCTGCTGGCCGTCACCGTCCTGGTGGCCGCCTTCCTGGCCGCCGTCGCCGTGCCCGTACGCCGTGGTGCACCAGCCCTGTGGCGCTCCGCCCAGGCCGCGTCCGTGGTCGGACTCGGCGCCGCCCTGGCGGCGCTGTACTGTGCCGCCCGCCTGGCCAGCACGCCCCTGCTCGTGGCCGGGCTGCTCACGGCCCTGGCCGCCGTCGTCGTGTGCATCGCCCTGTGGAGCAGCGAGGTGCGCCGCTGGTGCTCCTGACCTCCCGAGCCCGGTGCGTTCCGACTGTTCGCCGACGACGCGGCCCGCGGGACCGGTGGCGGCCGACACGGGCGCCGGAGCGGCCCGGGGGAATCCGGGGCCGGCCGCGCGTGCGCGCGGCCGGCCCCGTCGCGGGGGCTTCCTACTCGTCGTCGTCCTCGGCGTCGGCCAGGGAGTGCAGGCGCGACAGGTGTTCGCTGTCGTCCTCCCCGTGTCGGGTCACGTAGATCTCGCGCGCCTCGTCGGCGATGTCGGAGGTCTCGTCGTCGAAGCCGTAGTCGGCGAGGTCGTCGAGCAGGTCCAGCACCCGGTGCAGGGCGTCGTCGTCGGAGTCCTCGGGGGCCTCGTCCGGGTGGTGGTCCGCGACCGCGGAGAGGACGGCCGCCCGGGCGTCGTCCACGGCGCTCTCGGAACCGGCGGCCCCGGTCAGCCGAATCCTGGTGATGGGGTCCTCGTCGGCGATCAGCATGAGCTGCTCGGCGAGCCAGGCGGTCTCCTGGCCTTCGAGGAACGCGGTCAGGGCCGCGTCGTCTAGGGGTGTGGTCATCCGCAGATCATAGGCCTGCCGAGGGGCGGTCGAGTATCGCGGACCAACGTCCCGAGGTGGACTTTGTGTCTCGAAAGTTAATTCATCCGATGGTCGGATATGGTACTCCGTCATTTGGCGGTGCGCCACACCTAACGCGTAACGCGTGTTGTCCCATGAGGCTCCCGTGGTAATGAGTCCCCGTTCGACAGCGCGCGTGCCAAAAAGCACCTATGGATCACGGCACAGATCTGAAACGGTTGTATTAATACCCAGCTGTCTACCTTCCCTGCTGGTCTCCCCCGGGTCTAGGGTCCACTCAATCGATCTCGGGCCTCATACCCCCGCCCCACACTGAGGTGGACCATGTTCACGAAGTCTTCCCGAAAGCCGCTGGCCCTCGTGGCCGCCGCGGCGGCACTCACGCTGGTGGCGACAGCGTGTGCGGAGAGTACAAGAGAGGACGGCGGCACCGACGAATCCGCGCCGTTCGTCTTCGCCTCCGCAGGCGACATCAAAACCCTCGACCCCTTCCTCACCAGTGACGGGGAAACCTTCCGTTACAGCCGCCAGGTCTTCGAAACCCTTCTCGACCACGAATCAGGCGGAAGCGAGATCACCGGCGGACTCGCCGAGACCTGGGAGCAGTCGGACGACGGCACCGTCTGGACCTTCAACCTCCGCGACAACGTGCAGTTCCACGACGGCGACGAATTGAGCGCCGAAGCGGTGTGCGCCAACTTCGACCGCTGGCACAACCTGGAAGGCGCCTGGCAGAGTTCCAACAACTCGTACTACTGGCAGACGATCTTCGGCGGTTTCGCCGAGAACGAGGACGAGGCCACGCCCGACTCCCGCTACGTCTCCTGTGAGGCCGAGGACGACCTGACCGCGGTCATCACGATCTCGGAGTACTCCTCGATCTTCCCCGGCGGCTTCAGCCTCGCCGCGTTCGGCATCATGAGCCCCACCACGCTGGAGGCCATCGCCGACGAGGAGATCACGGGTGAGGAGGGGAACTTCTCGCTGCCCGACTACACCCAGGACGTGGGCACCGTCGCCGGCACCGGCCCGTTCACCGTCGAGGAGTGGAACCAGGACCAGGCCGAGGTCACCCTCGGGCGCTTCGGCGACTACTGGGGCACCGAGGCCGGCTTCGAGACCATGATCCTGCGCGCCATCCCGGACGAGACCGCCCGCCGCCAGGCCCTGGAGGCCGGTGACATCCACGGCTACGACCTCGTCGCCCCCGCCGACGTGGAGCCGCTGGAGGAGGCGGGCTTCCAGGTGCCCACCCGCGACGTGTTCAACGTCCTCTACATGGCCTACCAGCAGGAGACCAGCGAGGCCCTCGGCGACCTGGAGGTCCGGCAGGCGCTCTCCCACGCGGTCAACCGCCAGCGCATCGTCGACACCATCCTCCCCGCGGGCGGCGAGGTGGCGACCCAGTTCCACCCCGACACCCTCGACGGCTGGTCCCCGGACGTCCAGACCTACGACTACGACCCGGACCTGGCCAGGGAGATGCTGGCCGACGCCGGGCAGGAGGACCTGGAGATCGACTTCTGCTATCCCACGGAGGTCACCCGCCCCTACATGCCCGCGCCGCGTGACATCTTCGACGTCATCGTCTCGGACCTGGAGGAGGTCGGTGTCACGGTCGAAGCCAAGTCCTTCGAGTGGACCGAGTACATCCCGCAGACCGACAGCGGAAACTGCTCGATGTACCTGCTCGGCTGGACCGGCGACTACAACGACGCCTACAACTTCATCGGCACCTGGTTCTCGACCCAGAACGACGCCTGGGGCATGGACGAGCCCGAGCTGTTCGACGCCATGGCCGAGGCCAGCGGCAACCCGGACAACGAGGAGCGGATCGCCGCCTACCAGGAGCTGAACGAGCAGATCATGGAGGTCCTGCCCGGTCTGCCCCTCTCCAGCTCCCCGCCGTCCATCGCGTTCGCCGAGAACGTCAACCCGCCCGAGGTCAGCCCGCTGACGCAGGAGAAGTTCTTCGAGGGCTCCTGGAAGTAGCCCGCCCCGCCCCCTGACCGGGGGAGGGGGGCCGGGCCCGACCGGCCGTCAC